>SYDY01000055.1 GCA_005801425.1 Bdellovibrionales bacterium
CGCCGATGTCCATCATGGTCGGTATAGGAAAAGGTGCACGCCTAGGGATTCTCATTAAGAATGCTGAAGCACTTGAAAACATGGAAAAGATCACAACACTTGTGGTAGACAAAACAGGCACGCTAACCGTTGGAACGCCCACGCTATTCGATGTACAAGTGATGGAAGGATTTAATGAACAGGACGTTCTGGGCTTTGCGGCGTCCGTTGAAAGATCAAGCGAGCATCCTTTGGCCAATGCACTTATCACTGGCGCACTTGAACGCCATGCACATCTTTCTCACGTTTCAAATTTTGAATCACTCACAGGCATGGGTGTCAAAGGTGAAATTCAAGGGAGAATAGTACTCGCTGGCAACAAACTTCTTCTAGAAAAGTTTGGCGTCGCAACTCACGGTCTTTTAGAGTTAACAAAACATTCTCAAGCGACCGGATTGGGCACTATCCTGGTCGCCGTCAACGGAAAGCCAGCGGGCATTCTAAGCGTTAAAGATCCCGTGAAAGCAAGTGCGAAACATGCGATTCAATATTTCCATGCGTGCGGTATTAATGTGATAATGCTTACCGGTGATAGTCGCAATACCGCAGAAATTGTGGGTGCTGAACTGGGTATCAACCAAATTGAAGCAGAAGCTTTACCCTCGCAGAAAAATTTGGTGATCAAAAAACTCCAAGCACAAGGTAAAAAAGTTGCCGTTGCAGGCGATGGAATCAATGATGCACCTGCCTTAGCCCAAGCAGATGTTGGCATTGCCATGGGTACAGGGACCGATGTTGCGATAGAAAGCGCTAGCATTACACTCGTGAAGGGTGATCTGAACGGCATCGTACGCGCCCACAAATTAAGCCGGGCTACCATGGCAAACATTCGGCAGAACCTGATCTTCGCGTTTGGTTATAACATCCTGGGTATTCCAATTGCTGCTGGGGTTTTGTACCCCGCATTTGGACTGCTACTCAGTCCAATGATCGCAAGTTTGGTGATGAGTTTGAGCTCTGTTTCGGTCATCGCAAACGCTTTACGTTTAGGTAAAACAGCACAGAATGGTTCGAAAAACCGATCACTCGTTAGTATGAGTCTCTGAATAAAAAATTCGAACTCGATGCAAAAAGACCTGTCACGTTCTTCGATCTTCCGCCTATAAAACGTGGAAGAGGGAGAACCATGATTTATTCTCAATTATTCGTTATATTCTTGCTGGTTACAGCATCAGCCTGTGGAAATGATAAAACATCTACAGATCTTTCATCTTCTGACGAAGAAAAAACGATCCCCACAGAGCCCAAGGAAGCTACTGAGCCTGCTGGCACCATGAAAATGACACAAGTCGGACGCTATCAGGTATGGCTTGAGTTTCCTGATACTTTGGTAAGAGGTCAGGCACAAGATCTGGCACTGACCGTGAGAGACGCAAACGGAAAACCCGCGTCCAATCTCATCATCTCCGTAACGTTTATACATAAAGCGATGGGGCATGGGGGCAATAAAATTCCATTCATTCAAGAAATAGGTGAAGGGAAGTATACCATAAGCAATGTCGCGGGAAGCATGAGCGGCACGTGGTCTCTTGGCCTCAAGTTTGTTGAAGGCGATATGGATGATTTGGTTGCGTATGATATTGAGGTTTCATAATGAAATGTTTTTTTTGTTTTCTATGCATTTTGATCTGCGCATGTACAAACGCAACGGATGATGAAACACATGCATCGCCTACGGTGACAGTTACCAAGGAACAGGCTCAACTTGGATGTTTGTCGATGGGCAGCGGCGATGAGGCCCACGTGATGTGCAATCACGGGCATAGTCTCAATTTTCGATCTGAAAATCTCTATGCACGTTGGATGTATCTGAATGCGAAGGAAGTGCATCCCATCAGCGAAGCAGATCTCATGATGGGTTCAGAAAGCCATGCATCATCCATGCTACCAGATCCTATGACACCTCTTTTACGCGCAAGTGTAGGAGAGCGCGTTAAAATACGTGTCATGTCCTACGGCCCTGAAATGCATGATTTTCATGTTCATGGACACGTGTGGAATGATGGAAATCGCGCCCTGGATACACACCCATTGATGCCCGCCGAAGTGTACGATGGCGCAGAATTTTACGCCGGTGCTGGTGCGTCCAGTGCGACATCGCGCGCTGGACCAGGCGATTGGATGTACCACTGCCATGTGGAACCCCATATTGCATCGGGAATGTGGGGGATTTTTCGCGTTACAGCATCAGACGATAGCATAGGCGAGGATCCTAACGGCCGTTACCCCACAGAAATTCCGCCCCTTCTAGGTGCTGACGGGCAAACCATCGATGTATGGGTCGTGGCTGCTGAAGTTCCTCTGGCGGTTACACGTGAATTTGATGTAACAACCTCAACACTGCAAACAGTGGAGCGCATGGCGCGGTTGTACGTGCCTCTTCCTGACGAAACGACTTTTAGGCAAGCAACAGCACATTCAGTCCAGCAAATGCTACGTCCGCAAGCAGAAACATGGATGCCGTGGGTTTTGTCGCTGAGACTTGGAACACACGTGCGCCTGCATTTGCGTAACATCATGCAAGAAGCCCCGGTATCACTGCATCCGCACGGTGTTCGTTACGACATCAACAACGACGGTACAACACCTGATGATGTAGCATGGCCCGGTGGTTCTGAAGTTGTATACGAGTGGACGGCAGACACAGCAGGAACATGGCCAATGCATGATCACGCACGTTCTATAGAAAACATCGGTCGTGGTTTGTTTTCAGCTATTGTCGTAAAAACACCTGATGAAGAAACACGTTTGGATCGTGACTATCTAATTATTTTTCATGACTTTGATATGAACTGGATGATGGGAATGCCCGATGGCTCGATGATGCAAGGCCATTAAAAAAACGGTTTTAAAATTGTATAGAGCGATAGACAATGATGGTGGAAAATTCAGAGCGAACGCTCGATACATTCATGGCGCGATTGGCCCAAGGTGATCGCTCTGCATTTAACGTCATTTTTGAACGCTTGTGGCCGCCCACATTAAGTTTTTGCGCCAATATATTAAAAAATGACGCCGATGCTGCCGATGCCGCTCAACAAGCGATGGAGAAGATCCTTGTTCAAGCTTCCAACTACGATCCACAACGTCCAGCGCTGCCATGGGCACTCGCTATTGCGTCATGGGAATGCCGAACAATTCTTCGAAAGTATGCACGTCGACGTGAAGCTCCTTACGATCTCGTGCCTGAACCGATGCCATCAAAAACCGATGACATGCATATACAACGTCAACTCATTGAAGCGGCACTCGTTACAATGAGAACACTATCAGGCATGGACCAAGAAACCTTGGTAGCCACATTTTGGGAAGAAGAAGCGAATGTCAGTGGTGCGACACTGCGCAAGCGTCGCGAGCGTGCCATCGTTCGACTTCGTAATGCGTTCAGGAGGCTTTATGGAATCGATTGATTTGATACGTATAAGGCGACGCGTTCGGCTGGCTTATGAGTTCGGTCGTTTTCAATGGGCTATTTTTGGAATTGCACCCGTTGCACTTCTTGTATGCATCGCGATGTGCTTTGTGCCGAGACCCATCTCAACACTATGGTTTGGCATGGCAATCGTTGTGATCGGCGCAACAATGCTGTGGTATGGTCGCGATCCACAGCGCGCTGTACTGCCGGGGGTCATCGCTGGTCTTATCCCGTTGGTGTTGGCTCTTTGTGCAAACAACATGCACATGTGTGGAGCCGAAGGCTGTACAACATTATGCGTGCCTGCATGTGTTCTTGGCGGCGTTGTCGCGGGTCTTCTTGTCACGTACGTGGGCCACCTACGACGTGCTGGCCTTTTATTTTTATTTTCTGCTTCAGTACTTGCTTTACTCACAGGCGCAATGGGGTGCTCTTGTGTTGGATTCTCCGGCATCATCGGCCTTGGTATTGGATTTTGGACGGGTGTTGTGCCGGTGTTACTTCGCATGCTGTTTAGCAGAAAAACATATTAAGATCGGTCACACTGCCTGCCTTAAGTGCCTATCTGAATGAGTGGTTTGTGTCGTTTTTCTACGATGACATGATCACTTGTCTCGGGGGAGGCACATTGATGTTTTCGCATCGTCCAGAACGTGATTTTAAAATCGGTTCCACAGATCGGCTTTTCAGTGATGTGAGTGAAGCACTCGGCATTGTGCCTACCGTGCGATTAAACAAGATCAGTCGCTTCTGCAAAAAACATGCGTGTTATCTCAAATTGGAGGCATGCAATCCTGGAGGTAGCATCAAAGAAAAAAATGCAGCCTATCTGATCAAAAATGCAGAGCAACGCGGCCTCCTCAAGCCTGGCAGTACTATTGTCGAGTCATCCTCAGGTAATTTTGGGATCGGACTTGCAATGATCGGTGCTGCACGTGGCTACCGGGTCATTATCGTTGTTGATGCAAAAACGGCCCCTCCCATGCGTAGGATCTTGAAAGCCTATGGGGCAGAGCTTGTAGACGTACCGCTCACCGAAGCAGATCTCAATGGATCAATGCAGATCGCAAGAATGAACCGTGCATCCCAAATTGCTACCGCGATTTCAAACTGCTGGTATCCCTGTCAGCACAAAAATCCTTTGAACCCCAATGCCCATTATGAATTCACCGCACCTGAAATTATTTCTGATTTTGGAGGAACACCACCCGACGCGCTGGTGGTCGGCGTAAGTACGGCCGGACAACTTAGCGGTCTCAGCCGTTACTTCCGTCGCTTTTACCCGAACGTCACCATTGTTGGTGTAGATGTTTCAGGTTCAATTATTTTCAATACCCCTCCACACCCATACAAAATGACAGGCATAGGCCTTTCGTTTGTTCCGCCTAATTATAATCCCAAGCAACTTGATGTTGCGTACATGATCAACGATCGACTCGCTTTTTCTTTTTGCCGAGCACTGGCCAAAAGTGAAGGTCTTCTCCTCGGAGCATCTACAGGCGCAATTGTTGCGGCAGGTCTCGCATTTGCGGCCCATGCGCCCGAGAAAAAAAAGATATTGATGATCAACCCTGATCACGGCAACCGTTATCTTGAAACTGTTTTCAACGACGAATGGATCGAAAATCAAGGCCTTTCACTGTTGAAAGAAAGTGAACTTGATGACGCGATAAGTGTTCTTGAGCCTATTCCCGCACCTATATTGTACGGTACCAACACGCCATGAACCTCCAACCCCCCACGCCCGTATCGTTTCGAGATCTGTGGCGACAATTTCTCCCATTGTCGATAAGCGATGTCACAATGGCGGCGGGTGATCCGATGATCACCATGACTCTTGCGCGTATGCCAGAACCAACCATCACATTGGCGGCTATGGGCATCGCCAAAAGTATTGCCGTCTTGTTCGAAAGCCCTATTATTATGCTCCTTCATGCTTCAAATGCATTAGGACATGCTGTTCGTTCGCGCCGGGCTTTGTGGCATTTTATGCTGCTATGTTGTTTCGTGCTCACAGCTCTTCTCGCCGTTCTTTCAATACCATCGGTATTCCATGCTCTCGCAATACATATCATGGGCCTTACCGACAATTTGATTTCTCCTGCACATACAGCACTTTTATTCTTAATCTTTTGGCCAGCGATCATCGGTTGGCGTCGTTATCACCAAGGACTTTTGATCAGAAACGGAGAAACACGATCTATTGCGCGTGCGGGTCTCGTGCGTTTGGGAATCGTCACGATAATCCTTTTTCTCGCCAGCGCAGCTGGTTTTCCTGGGATTTATGTTGGAGGCTTGGCGCTTATCGCGGGGATCATGGCTGAGGCAATCATTGTGACCATCGCTGCAGCGCGTAGCGATACGATACATGCGCTTCACGCACATAGCGTCGAACATTTTCCCAACGATCTCGCAGGTATTTGGCGCTTCTACTGGCCATTGGCAAATGCGATGCTTGTTGTATGGGGTGGAAGGGCAATTCTTATCGCAATCATCGCACGTGCTGTCGATTCTTCAAGTGCACTTGCGGTATGGCCTGCAGCATGGGGACTAACCCTTCTGATCGCCAATGCCACCCGAATGGTGCAGCAGGTGATCATAAAATATAACGGGATCGCTACCACCCATTTGCTTGTGCTATTTACTCTTAGTGTTGGTGGCCTTTGTACAATATTTCTTCTTGTTATTGGCACAACCTCAATAGGCTCTTCATGCATCAGCATCTTTGTTGGTCATAATCGGGAACTCAGCAACGGTGTTCAATCCGTTGTTCTTTTGTGCATTCCAATCCCTCTTCTCATTGCAATTCAAAATGCTGCACAGGGATTTCTTATCAGTCGTGGAGAAACAGGAAAAATCAATATTGCAACATGGATTGGTACTGTGATTCTCTTAGGTGTCTCAACCTTTGCTGTGCAGGCCCAGCTTCCTGGGGCAACTTCCGCAGCGATCGCGATGATGAGCGCAAGTCTTGGTGAAACTGCATTTCTTACTATTTTAGCATACGTGAGTGCAAATGGGTGGTCCCAACGGCACTCCAACTTATCTGTTCACGGACCCAGAACGTAATCGCTCGGCACGATCAAGGATCTCTCGCGCAACAGTCGAGTCGTCGGAACGAATCATCACAGAAAATCCGTTCCCTGTAGATGTCACGCTCACTTGGACACCGTTTGGCACAAGCGGACAGTTGGGCATTTCTGCGACCATGTGGCCAAGCGAAGCGTTGCGGGCGAGATGACAATCGATCACACGCTGCAGCCACTCGGCGGTCATCCCGGGAATAGCTCGAAATGTGACAACAGCCCCAAGCATTCGCCGTGTGGGTACTTTGCCCGTACTCACGGGGCCCATGAATGGTGCCACACTCTCAATGTCCTCAATGTGGTTAAACGGACTCATGTCTCTGTCGTCTGCGCTGATCCCAATACAGGCGTGTGCCTCAGCATCGCGAAGCGCGACAGAAGCCGCACGATGATCGGCTGCCTGACGTCGATGCTTCTCGGCGACACGCAGATACTCAGGCGTAGGATTTAAAACAGAGGTCCAGCACATGCCGGTGTCAACGCCTGCACTTTTTTGACCACCTCTTTGCAAGCATCGCGTCCGATCCTCCACCGAGCTTGGGTCGTATGGACCGCCGTAAGTTTCTGCTAAACGCTCATGCTTTTGGCCTTCCATCTCGTGTTGTGCCGCGCTCATATCGTGCGGCCGCGCGCCCTGCGTCGTTGTACAAGCAACCACCAAATTCATGATGGAAATCCACCCAAGTAATCGACCCATGTTAGCTCCACTTCCTTTCGTTGACCGCCCAATTAACCTGAAAAAAAATGGTGATGATCACAATAGATCCCTTCGAGGCCGTTCTTCTTTCACAATCCGCCCATCCTCCAACGTAATCACCCTATCTGCTTGATAACCAAATGCCATGTTGTGTGTTGTGATGATGATGGTGAGGCCCTTCTCCGCAGCCAAACGACGAAACAACGCGAATATCGCTTCGCCATTGGTCTTATCGAGATTTCCCGTAGGCTCATCTGCCACCAAAATCTGTGGTTCGACAATCAACGCACGCGCAAGCGCAACACGTTGCATTTGCCCGCCCGACAGTTCACGCGGCAGGTGATTCGCACGATCTGTGAGGGCCACCATGGCAAGCACCTCACGGGTTTTTTCGGGGTAAGCCTTGCGCCCCAAAAACATCAGCGGCAGCTCTACGTTTTCAGTCACCGTCAATGTGGGCAACAAATGAAACTGCTGAAACACAAATCCAAATACGCCACGGCGAACATCAACCAAGTTTTCTTCCGATAGCCCTGCAACCGATTTCCATGCCACCACGAGAGTTCCTTCCGTGGGTGTATCAAGGCAGGATAGTAAGTTGATCAGGGTTGTTTTTCCCGATCCTGAAGGCCCCAGAATAGAAATCATTTCGCCTCGGCGAATAACCAAATCCACACCATCAAGTGCTTTTACGATTTCGCTTCCGCGCTTGTATGAGCGTTTAAGACCATGGGCTTCTATCAGATATTCATTGTCCGTTTCAGTATTCATGTTACGCCGCTCCTTCGCGGATGGCCTCAACGGGACGCATGGATGCAGCACGCCAAGCAGGATAAAGCCCACCCAAAAAACCGAGAATCATCGCGCCGATCACTGCATATCCAATGACAGCCGGTGTGATTTTCACAATGGAGCCCGACACCCCTAAATCAGCGAGTGATTTGATCGCATGTTCTACCAGACCTGTTCCAAGCACCGCAGCGGCTGATCCCAACAAAGCACCGAACACACAAATCATCAGTGTCTCAAGCCAAATTAACTCAAAGATATCACTGCGACTGGCACCAATGGCTTTCATGATCCCTATCTCGCCCGTTCGCTCATATACACTCATGAGAATGGTGTTGATCACGCCGATTAATGCCACGATCACGGCAATCACTGCCACGGCAGCAATCATGGTTTGGGCGGTTGCAACCAAGCCTACAAGTGTATTTTTAACTTGCTGCAGTCCCACCACTTGGACTTCTGGTAACTTCAACCATCGGGCCTCAAATTCATGCATCTTAAAAGCACTAAATTCCTTGAGCTTAATGCCGAGAATGGTCACTTGATTTTGACGATTGAAGTACGTTCGTGCTGCATCGATGGGCATAAACACCGTGCCATCATCCTGTGTTCCCGTACGTTCAAGAACACCCACCACGGTCAATGCATGTTGGACCGGATGGGTTGTTCCATGAGGTGTGATTGATACGTAGAATGTATCGCCCACTTTGCGCTGTTCGTATTCTGCTGCCTCAAATCCCAATACCACTTCCTTGTTTGCTGTGGTGGAAAACCAATGGCCACCATCATAACCTGGGCCTTGCTTGAATTTAAGCCACGGCTTCATCACCGTAAAACTTGAAGCATCGATCCCGCTAATGATGGAAAACGTTTTTTCCGATCCTTCATCCCGAACACCGCTGCCTTCTTTTTCTGCGATCCCAACAAACACCGGCGTGATGCTTGCAATGTCGGGATCATTTTTAACTTTGTCGAACGTTTCGCTTGGCAAATAGAGCAATCCTGTTCCACCCTTCAGCATCATGGTTGCAGCTTCATAGGGGCATCCCTTTGCCATGATCATCACTTGGAACCCAAGCATCTCAATGCTTTTATCAATCGCACCACGATAACCGAGCATAAAACCGCCAAGCGATACCGCCACAGCAACAGCCAATGCCACGCCGCTCACAGTCAGTGCCGTGCGAACCATGCGCCGACGTAGGTTTTTAAATGCCAATCGCATGTACTGGACAACACGCATGGAACTCTTGTTGATTTTCCCCATCACTTAAACTCCACGGCACTTGCCCAAAACACATAGTCCGAATTATCCGGCATGATACGACCTTCGACACGCGCAACGTGTCCATCTTTTTTCTTTGGCGCATGCATCGCGATATCCGCCAAATCTACTTTGATAGAATTTGTTCCTGCGAAAAAATAGAAATAACACCCCATGGCTTCGCACTGGTCGCGCACAATATCTTCAAGCAAAATCGTCTTTTGGAGGTAATCGTCAGGATGCGCGATGAGTTCGGCCACTTCCACTTTGGGCGCATCCGTGAATGCGCCATACACATTGGGCATACGAAATTGTCGCCAGAGCAATAGTCCTCCACCCAGCAATAGAAGTGCACAAAACACCACAATGGTTCGCATGAGTTACCCCTTGGTTTTATTTTTTCGTTGCAAAGCCTGCTTGGATTTCTCGAAAAATGGTTCAAAACGTTTTCCATATATAAAAAAATCCAATAAAATTAGATTTTTACGAATACCGCGCAACGATGCGTCGTAGTCAGGGCGAGTCGTTGCATCCAACGCTGGAGGTTTGATCTTGCCCAGTTTATCGGCGGGTGCATGTGGATCGACAGCTGCGTAATAATCGTGTTTATAAAAATCGGCCAACGTCATCTTTTCAAATTGTTCCCGAAACGCTTTTAAGCGCAATTGGGTGGCTGCTGGACTCTCCAATCGTTGAAAGAAAAATTTCCGGATCTCAGCGGTTGTAGGATCCATCGACAAAAACACCTGGATCACACCGCCTTTTCCAGGAACATTAACGCCGTGAACAATACCCATTTTTTGTGTGCCTTTGAACACGCTGTAAACCGTATAAGGCGTCTCATAGGTTTCGTAGATGGGGTCGAGGTCGCTTCCTAATCGATCTTTTAAAGAGGCAAACAAAACTGTCCCACCCGTCATGCGTGTAAATTCTTTAAGTTCCTCTTTGTATGAAGTCATCTCGGGATAAAGATATTTAAGATCTTCAGCAGGATCTGTTAGTGTGCACCCGATGGCTGCCCATGCCCGTTGTGGCAATAAAAATATTGCCACAATCATCATCAGCGTTTTACCAATACAAGTAATACTGCAACGTTCCAATAACATTCACTCCACCTTTCTGCCGCATCATTTGTGTTTCTGCGTTGAGTTTGATCCAATGCAAATTGGAATTGGCGACGTCGTTTCTAAAGTACCACGTTATTTCTGTGAGAACGGAAGCATCAATGGATTTCAAGGCAAGCACGGGATCGATATCGCGACTTTTCGACATATTTTGCCAAAACCAACGAAATTGCGTGCACGCGCCAAAGCGTCTGGAAGCATGCAAATAGCTGAGTTCATGCAGTTGATTGAACACACCATCAGGCGCATCCCATCCACCACCTAATTCGGATGTCCAGGTAACAAGACCCGTCGGCACAGCGTGGCGATAACGTACATCAACACCAAAACGCAAAGTATCTACATGCGCGTTTCCTGATGCATGTTGTGCGACTGCAATACTGCGTGCAAGGGCATCTGGCGACAGTCGCTGTCCAACCATCACTGCAACACCACCTTCAAGCCCATACTCAGAGGCGTATTGATTGGATAAGCTGATACGCCCTCCCATCAAGCCTGCCTGGCCTGCGTATTTGGGATCGTAGCCTGATCCCATCATGTAATAGAGATTGTACTGCAGATGCTGATTAAGATTTCCCCACAGACCTGCATACCAATCACGTTCATAACCAAAATTGCGTTCATTGGATAACTGCAAAACAAGGCCATGGGTATCTGTTTGCAGATTCAAACCAAACGGCAGATAGAATCGTCCGATGCGAAAATTAAAACGGCCCACAAGGGCATTTTGATAGGATGCTTTCAAAAGCGGATCGAGTACGTTGTAAAAATCAACGTAAGCGTTGTGATATTCAAAAAAAAAGCCGCGCCGATCCATGCCCTCAAGATCATTCAAAAAACCAACATAACCATCACGGCGAACAAGGCGACCTTGAAAATTGATAGCTGAAAAGGTTCGTGTCGCGGTGGAGAATTTTTTGAGAACTTCAAAACCGATGGATTGTCTGCTCGCCATGGATTGGTTCGCATCAATGCCAAATTCAGACATCAGTTCTTTTCGGAAACCAAAATTTTCAAGAAAAAATTGTTTGAAGGAAGATTTATTTTTGATTTCATCTTCTTGTGGTTGCGGTTTTACGTCCGCAAAAGGATCTTCATCCTCTGCGGCAAGCGAGGGCGAATGGGCCATCAACCCAATCCCAATCAATATTGTCATTATTGATAACCGCATCAGGATCCCTCAAGCCCTCAGGATGTTGTTTTACTGTAATTAGGCGGATATCAACCCAATCGTGACAGAACATTTGTACTTGATGAGCAAACAGCTGCGTTTCAGCGCTGAATTCACGGATTAAAACAACGCAAATATTTTTCTTCTCATTTTTTTGCCCCCACTCCCACTTTTAGTTCAAAAGCTCATCACGGCCGTTTCGGGTTCATATGTACCTAAGGACGGCGATGGAGCTATCAACTCCACCACCGCCTATGCGTGTCACCTTCAGAAAAATGCCCCTGCACTTCAAAATACGGCATAGGGGTTATTGATAAGCAATGGAAAAACAGGGCAGATCAACATTGCGACATGGATCGGCACTGCCATTCTCGTGAGCATTGCAATATTTAGTGTATACATCAAACTTCCAGGTGCAACCGCTGCAGCTTTTGCGATGATGAGCGCATGCCTCAATGAAACAGCATTTCTTACAGTTTTTGCACATATCAATGATAAACGCTCATGACCGTTTGGTTGGCGGTACTACACCGTCTGCCTTCATGCGGGCAGGATCTGCGGGACCTGCAATGCTACCTGCTGGATGCTTGTACCAGCCAGTGGGATCTGCTGTATCGGGATTATCGCGAACTTTTAGAATCGTGAACATACCGCCCATATCGATGTAACTAAAGGGTCCTTTACCACCACGCATCGGAAGACTATTCGGCGGAATGGGCATTTCCATTTCGCCCATGTTGCCCATACCGGTTGTGCCCATGGTCATGTACTCTGGCATGATGCGTTTCATTCGTTGATCAAGCTGATGCGTATCTGCACCGATCATCGGTGGGATCCCATGTCCCATTTGCGTCATCACATGATGGGTCATGTGACAATGCATGGCCCAGTCGCCTGCCTCTTCCGGTATAAATTCGATCACGCGCGTGCTTCCTGTGGCGACGAGAACGGTTGTCTCTGGTATTTGCGCTGTTTTTGAAAGGTAGCCGCCGTCGGTCGCGGTTAGCGTGAATGTAAGTCCATGAATATGGATCGGGTGATGATCCATGGGGCTTAAATTACCAAGTCGAATGCGAACACGTTCACCCCTACCAACAACAAGAGGTGCCGTTCCGGGAAACGACCTGCTGTTAAAAGTAAGAACGTTGAAATCTTTCATCTCGTTTGGATCAGGACGACGTGCACCAACATTGAGACGCCACTCGTGTGTCATCAATGCAAAATCGCGATCAACCCGGGGCCCACGTGGGCGTTTAGGATGCACGATAAACATGCCTTCCATACCAAGAGCGATTTGGGTCATCTCATCGAAATGTGAATGGTACATGAAAGTACCCGGATATCGAACCGTAAATTCATACATGAATGTTTCGCCAATTGGGATCGGTCGCTGGGTTAATCCCGAAACACCGTCCATCCCATTCGGCAGAATGATCCCATGCCAGTGAACTGTCGTGGGCTCGGGCAGACGATTGGTTACGTAGATCCTAAGATGGTCACCCTCGACAGCCTCGATGGTTGGCCCTGGTGTGCTTCCATTGTAACCCCAGCATTCGGCACGCAACCCGGGCGCAAATTCATGATCGACCGGCTCTGCGATGAGGTGGCCCACTTTGACACCATGAACGATATTCCACGGTAGCGTCGAACCATTAGGCGTGACAACGGCGATTTGTCCTCCTGGAGCGACGATGCTTCTGCGTGATGGCAATCGATGAGGCATGGGTGCAGGTGCCTCTCTGGCTTCGACGGGCGTTACGCGCGCGATCAATGCTGCACCGGCAACCATGCTGCTGTACTGAATGAATTCCCGTCGATCCATTTTTTAATGTCCTCTTGATGACTCATTTTTCGTGTCTTGTGTGATATTTCTTGATGCTCGCGTATGCGGCGAGGACACATGTCCACCTGCAAGCAGTGCATCAAGTTCCGCTACAGCGCTCCAGTACTCTCGCAGCGTTTCGACGTAAGCAAGCTGTACATCCAGCTGCTCTCGACGTGCTTGCAGCAAATGAAAAATACCGATCTGCATGGCATTGTATTGCAAAAGCGTTTGCTCAGTGACACGACGTTGAGCAGGCACAATGACCTCTTGATACTGATGGGCACGTGCATGCGATGATGCCACGCGACTGCGTGCTTCTCGTACAGCCGATCGCAGATCGACAGCCATGCCGTAGTAACTTTCCATCAGCGCATCGAATTCAGCTTCAACCGCCACAAGAGTTCCTTGTTTGCGATCGAATAATGGGATCCCCACCGTCAGGCCGCCACCAAAGCGCCAATTTCGATTTAAGTTCGATGCATTTGTGTCCTCTTCTGGATTTCCCTGAAGGCTGTGAAAATCAATTGTAATATCAGGAAGCCATCCAGCAACGCGTGTTACGCCTGCTCGCCGAGCAAGTCCTTCGAGACGATGTTTTGCCTCCATCAAATCAAGACTTGCTTCAAGCGCGCGTGTTTCCGTATTTTCCGGGATTGTTGGCTGTTCAGAAACCGCTGAAAGTTCGTTTTTGATGCGCCAATTTGTGTCTTCGCCGTGGGTACCGAGAAGACGTTGGACCTGTTCTCGCTCGGTAATGATATCCAGCTCTATTTGAGCAACGGTGATCCGTGCTTTTTCGTACGCCGCTTCCTCGCTCACAAGATCGAGAACAGCGATATTTCCTGCGCCAAACATTGCCCTCGCCGCATCCCGACTCGCTGCAAAACCATCAAGAACCTGTTGCGCGATGGCCAGACGTTGTTCGGCAGATTGCAATCGATAGAAAGCAATGCGAACACGATATCCAAGATCAACGACCGATCCTGCAGCACGATAACGGGCAGCTTCGAGATCAGATCTGGCCGCTCGTGCGCGGATCGGCGCCATGATTGCGCTTGTAATATTGTACTCCACACGCAGTTCTAAAAGTGTGTTACGTTCGGGAAGTATCTCACCTTCCACGGTCGGATTAGGTAGAAGTCCTTCCTGGATCATATGTCCTCGTTCAATTCCCATACCGCGCAAAACCGCACGTAGTTCTCTGTTGTTGGCCAGCGCGACTCGAACTGCGGTCTCTGCATCAAGCGGTTGTTTGAGCAGCTGTCTTGCATCTTCATCGGCTACTGGATCGATATTTACTTCGGCGATGCGAGGGAGACTTTCAATCCGAGTGAGCTCATGAACCTGTCGAACATCGGCCATGATAGAAGATGCGATGCAACCTGTTGTACTCAGAGAACTCAAGAATAGAATGACCCACTTCATGGTTGTCGCACCAATATCATTCCACACTTTGGGCATTCGCCTTCATGATCGGATACAACTTCTTTGTGCATGGGGCAGACGTATTGGGATTTGGCTGACCCATGGTTGGAATGATGATCCACATCATTGACTTGGGGATCGGCTGGGCGAAGCCCGGGCCACTGATCAGTTGATTCTCCCGGAAGTGGCGGGTCTTCGAGCAGCGTTCGGATGACAGAAGACGGCTTAGCTTCTGCCCCGGAAATTGAGGCAGCCGATGTTGGAGGAAAACTGACAGGCACTGTTCGAGACGCACAACCCATTCCGAGACTGCCCACCCATAAAAACAAGAAATTCCTTATGAAATGCATTTTTTCCTCCTGTTCCCGCTCAACACCAGAGAACGCGAGAACTTCACAGCAACATAGGCGGATAGCAACAAAAGCGTGACTCTCGGCTACATTTTTTCTGCTGCAGAGGTGCGAAGACAGGCTCTGCGATCATGCCGTTCGTAAATGCCATCGATGTCGTGTGCTTAAAAAAACAAGTATGCTTAAAAAAGAAAATACGGCGCCTACAAGAAATGTGATTTTGGCGCCGAACTGATCCCAAAGGATACCGGCCACAATGCTTGCAATCAGCAACGCCGCCGCACTGAAAAGATTGAATAGACCATAGGCCGTTCCGCGAAATGCCGGTTCACAGGTGTCGGCGACCAAGGCAGTTAACGTCCCTTGGGTTAACCCCAGGTGCAACCCCCAAAGCATGACGCCGAAAAAAACGCTCGAAAGATTGTTTCCCAGTCCAAGCATAAGATCGGAGAGACACAAGACAAGTAGCCCGGAAAGTAAAAGCCATTCGCGTGGAATGCGATCCGAC
>SYDY01000009.1 GCA_005801425.1 Bdellovibrionales bacterium
CGGCACGAAGTGCCGGGTGGGGGTCGGTGGGGGTGTTCTTACGATGGGGATATGCTTAGCTGGCGCGGCCAAAATTTCAGCTTGCACCGTCGCGATGATGAGATCTTCGGGGCACGTGACATTGGGTGGCGCAAATCCAAAGCGCGTACGATGCGCAGCGATAAAATCGGTGAAAAGCCTGGGAGCGCGGGCATCCTGCCCGCCTATGTCATGCAAACAAATCGGTGTATCCGATCCACGAACACGCAAGAACCAATGATGCTGCGCCGTTGCATCGGGATATCCCGCATTTTCAAGCGTTGTTTTTCCCTGGTGTGAAAGTTCATCAAGTGCGCGTTGGCTGTGTTGCGTGTTTTCTGTATTAAGCGGCAATTCGATAGCACGCGTGAGCAATTGGCTTTGCGATGCGAGTCCCATGCCATAGGCCGAAAGAACGCCTGCAAGGGGGTGAATCAATATCGTTTTTATTTCGAGCGCATCGGCGAGCAAACATGCATGCTGTCCTCCTGCACCACCAAAACACACAAGGGCGGCATCACGGGGGTCAGAACCGCGCTTTTGTGAAACATGCCTAATGGCTGTGGCCATGTTTTCAACGGCGACATCAATAAATCCTTGCGCCACCTCTTCGGATGTATAGAGCCGTCCTGTTTCGTGTGTGATTTTTTTTGTAAGTTCTTCAAATTTTATTTTCACACAATCCACATCGATGGGTTCGTTGGCGCTCGGCCCAAAAACTTGTGGAAAAAACTCAGGGGGAAGTTTACCCAGAAGAACATTGCAATCGGTGATGGTCAGTGGACCGCCGCGTCGATAACACGCAGGCCCTGGGTTTGCGCCTGCGGATGCAGGACCGACCTGAAATCGTCCTTGTGCAAAACGAACAATCGAACCACCGCCAGCGGCAACGGTGTGAATATCGAGCGTGGGAACTTGCAAAAGAATACCGGCGGTGCGTGTTTCTTCCGTGCGCGACAATCGTCCATCGTACAAGGCAACATCGGTGGATGTGCCGCCCATATCAAAGCCAATGATATGCGTGTATCCCATGCTTTTACTGGTTTCACTTGCAGCGACGATACCGCCGGCAGGACCTGATACAATCGCATCTTTGCCTTGAAACAATGCTGCGTCGGTGAGACCGCCATAGGATTGCATGAACGACACACGTGTCTTTGGCAAATACGATGTGACTTTATCGACATAGCGTCGCAATACAGGCGAAAGATAGGCATCAACCACGGCGGTTTGCCCGCGCGCAATGAATTTTCGCATGGGACTTGCACGATGGGATGGCGTGACGTGAATGAATCCAAGGGCTCGTGCGATCTGTTCGATCTGCTCTTCGTGGACAGGATTTATCACCGCATGCATGCAGGCGATGGCGCAGCTTGTGCAGCCGTTTTTATGGGCTTGCGCAAGCGCCTCGTGTATTGCCTTGGCATCAAGTTCGACGAGCACTTGGCCGCAACGGTCCATGCGTGCATTGACTTCAATTACTTGGGTGTACAACACATCGGGGCGCTTGATGTGAAGCGCGAAAATATCGGGCCGCGTTTGGTCGCCGATCATGAGCGCATGGCGAAATCCCTGTGTGATCACAAGAACCGTGGGCTCGCCTTTGCGTTCAAGCAAGGCGTTGGTGGCCACGGTGGTTCCCATTTTGACGTGTGCAATATGTTCAGGCGTGATGGTGCCGCCAAGAAGACGTCGTATACCTTCGATGGCGGCGTCGTCGTATTGCTCAGGATTGTCGCTCAAAAGTTTTTGGGTATGCAAAGCCCCATGAGGATCGCAGCCAATAATATCTGTAAAAGTCCCGCCGCGATCGATCCAGAATTGCCACATTGATGTTAAATAGGCATGATTACAAAATGTTGCCAGATGAGATCCGTACCGCATGTCGCGAAGGCCGTCATCATGGGCCCACAGCCCATCTTGCGCCGGGATTTGTGCAGGCGAATCTTGTGATTGTGCCGGAGGCGTTTGCCGAAGACTTCGCCGGTTTCTGTGCGGCCAATGCCAAAGCATGTCCATTGCTTGAGCGTCTTGCGCCGGGATCTCCGTTTACAAAGCGTCTTGCCGCCCATGCCGATGTTCGTTGCGATTTACCTGGCTATCGGATCTTTACCCGTGGTGAACGCTCCGATGTGGACAACATCAGGGATCGTTTTACAGCCGATGCCACCGCCTTTTTACTGGGTTGCAGTTTTAGTTTTGAAGAAGGATTGAAAGAGGCTGGGATCGGTGTTCGCCATGTGGAACTTGGTTGCAACGTGCCCATGTACCGCACTACACGCGATGTGCATGGCGTGGGGCCTTTTTGCGGCAAACATGTTGTATCGATGAGGCCCATTCCCGAAGCTTTGCTGGAACGAGCCTATGCGGCCACACGGCCCTATGCGGCCGTTCATGGCGAGCCTGTGCATCATGGTGATCCAAACGCATTGGGGATCGCTGATTTGGCGGATCCAGACTACGGCGACGCGGTTCCTCTTTATCCGGGCGAAGTCCCCGTTTTTTGGGCGTGCGGTGTGACGAGCCAAGAAGCGGTGGAAGGCGCCGTCAATCGGGGCGAACTCCCATGGGCGATCACCCACCAACCGGGCATGATGTTTGTTGGCGATTTGTGCGTAGAAACGCTTAAAATTTTGTAGGGGCGCTGCTTGCTGCGCCTTGCGCCCCTACAGTTGCGCCCTTAATCCAACGCTTAAGTTCATCAACCACAGAAGCAGGCAAGGTGCAGTGGTTTGTTTTCCATGCGCCAAACCAAACTTTGATCATGTTTTCATAGGTGCGTTTGACCAAAAAATCTCGTACGTATTCCTCGGGGGCATGGTAAATATCACCGTTGCACTCAACAACCAGGGTGTGTTTTTTGCCCAGGCTATCGATTGCGGTGATGAGAATATCGATCCGGTAATCGTACAAAGGCACCTGCATGGCGATGCTGAATCGTGCAGGGTGCTTGGCGAGTATTTCTTTGACTTGTCGCAGTATTGTATATTCCCACACCGAAGATCGCATGGTTGGCTGGGTGATTGTCGCGGCGCTTTGGATCCATGGTTGTGATTCAGGGAGTGATTCGAGGCCCCAATAGACCAAACCCTTTCTTATTTGCATCCAAGAGCTGGCATTGGCTTGATTGAATGTATTTGGTTTTTTTAGCCAATCGGCAAAAAGCGCTTTAAACATATCGGGCTGATCTTGAAATAAACCCAATCCACCCACATCAATCACAACACTGGACATGGTATTGGGGGATAACGTGATGTTTTTGAGCGCATGGGTTGCCCATGTGGTTAAGTGATCGCGAAAAGATGCCGAGAGATGGGTCCCGAAAAGACCAAAGACACCGTGCAACAAGAGCGAAACTGTTTTTTCGTTGGCTGGTTTTTGGGCTTGATGACGTATCGCATAATTTGCCCATGTTTGTAGTTTTGTTTTGCAGGCATACGACAGTGGTAATGCCATCTTTGCGAGTGCCGCAAGGGTCGTGGCGAGATGTTCCGCATTGGGATCCCAAGCAGAGCCTCGAGGTTCATGAATGGCTTTGCAAACCCAAGTTCCAAATTTTTTTGCTCTGTCTGGCAGAATTAATTTTTGTTTTTGGCATGTGCTCACGATGGACGAGAGCGACTGCGCGTCGACAGCTTGAAGCAGGTCGATAGAAGGCTTCGCGGGGACCCAGGGCTCATTTGCCGCTGTTCCTAAGTTCCTTACTTTTGCGATCGTTGCCATGGTTTGTGTTTCTTTTTTATGATGCCAAGGTAAGACGTTCTCGTACCTTGTTCTCGTCATCTTACATCAGATGTCCTCGGTATTTCGTATGTTCAAATTGATAATATAGAGATAACTCCATGCGTCAGATCGCTTTGACTTCTGACGGATGATGCATGTGATGTTTACAACGTTATTGATGCTGCAAGTTTTCTTGGGTTCCACCGAACGTGTGGCGGTGATGCCGCTGGTGGTGAAGTCGGGTGTACAGCCTGATGTTGCATTATTTTTGTCCGCGAAGCTTCAAGAGTCGTTGCACGGACTTGGACGTGAAACCATTGGTCTCGATGATATCCAAGCGATTTTAGGCGTGGAGCGCATCAATGAAAATTTGGGTTGTGACGACCCAAGCTGCCTTGCGGAGCTTGCCGGTTTGCTTGGTGTTGATGAAATCATTCACGGCAGCATGGGTCGTGTGGATCAATCACTTTTTGTGTCGCTGAAACGTTTGCGTCGCAAAGATGGCAAAGTGCTGGCCACGTTCTCAAAGAATTTTGACAATAAACACGCTGCGCAGGTGTTGGCATCGGCCGATGTCATGATCCGGCAATTGTATGGGATCAAAGAAACAAGCATCAAGCAAGGGGGAGAAGAACCGTGGCTTCTCTCAAAGCCCTGGGACATCGGTCTGTGGTCGTCTGCGGGCGCTACGGCAGCCATGGGTGTGGGATTTGGCATTGCCGCTTTGAATATGCAGGACAGCGCCCATGCACGTGGTCTTGAAATCACCGCTATCACAGCCGCATCGATATCGGGTGCACTTCTGGTCACGCAACTTTGGCGCGTGTGGATGCGAGATCATGCGAACAAAACAAAAACTGCGTTTGTTCCCACAGGCTTGGGGCTTGCGGTGGTGGGGCAGTGGTAGGGGCTCTTTAATGCTCAGACCCACGTGGCTGTAATTTTTTCAAATGGAACGAACACTTCTCCGCCTTGCCTTGGCCGATCGGGTGTGTCCCCATGAAACGCTCTTATTTCTGCAACACCTTGCGTAAAATCGACGAATGCGTTGAGTAACTGCTTTTGTTTGGCCGTCGTGGCGGTGGGTTCTTGTTCCGCAAGTGTTCAACGATGATATTTAATTCATTGATAAACTCGCCGAGTTTTGCTGATGAAAGACCATGTTTCCCAAACTCGTGCTTTGCCGCTTCTTTGAGGGCAGGCGGAATCGTCTTGGTGTCCTCCACCAAGCTACAAAGTGCTTCAAATTTTGTTTTGAGATCCTTGGGCAAGGTTTCGCGAAACTGACCAACACCCGTGCTTTCTAGTGTGCTGTTGGTGCTACGTGTTCCAAAATTAACGAAATGTCGCGCAAATCGTAAGGCACTTTTTGGGCCGACAATCGTGGGAAGGCCCGCGGGTTCTACTTTTATAAACGAAGTGCCGTCTTTGAGTTGAGCAAATACGATGCATCCACCGGGCTTATCTCCATTGCAAGGCAGGAGACACTTGTAATCTTCAAAGCCAATTTGTCCTGGATTTCTTGTAAGAAGTCCCATCACGCTTTGACCATGATGTCTGCTGAGGGTGTTGAAGTGCGAAGAAATGCGGTTTTCATTGAGAGGACATTTTTCCATGTAAGCGATGATGCGGCCGTTGGGATCCGGAAAACGAATACTGCCCGTTTCCATGACCATTGAAACACCACGCGTAAGGTAATCAACGGTTGATCGTGCATTCATATACCATGTGATGGCGCGCATATCTTCTTTTGTTGGCGGTGGTGCGTTAGGGCCAGAAATGGAAGGATGATTCTCTTGTATGCGTTTTATAAGGTCTTCACCTTTGGCAATATACCCGTGAATGACCTCGGGACTGAGTGCTTTGGTTGTGATCATTTTTTCGAAATAGGTTGAAATAGGCGGCTCTTTTTCTAGAGTTTTCATGGTTTCGGATACAAACGTATCGGGTTTGTCTTTTTTATTTTGGGCGGCAATTTCTGTGCTTCTTGGAGGTGCAGATGTGTCTACGCTTGGTGAGGGGGGCGGCATTGCGCGTGACGACGAGGTTGCTCTGGAAAGTGTGCCTGTACTGCTGGTTCTATGGGCTAAAGCTGGCAGTGAACCGGATGACGAGGATACGTGTAGTGAGGTGTAACCAGAGTCAATTGAGTCAGTTGGCGATGAGGGTAGTGGTGATGTTGGGGATGGGGGTGGCGATATTACAGAATCGTGTTGCGACGGTATGGATGTAGACTGTTTGGGTAGGGCAGGCAGTCCGGAGGGGGGAGACATACCTCCATTAAATCATGAAATGTCATATGATAATTTAATTTTTGTCTTTTCCTACACCCACCCACAAATCGTATCGACCCAATCGGCCACATGGTGTCCATTGCACACAAGATCAGCAAAGATTTTGCTGGGCTCAACGTACTGGTTGTGCATGGGAGCGACTTGTTCTGAGAATTGGGTGAACACGCCGTCGGGGGTTCGGCCGCGTTCACGGATATCGCGATCAAGGCGGCGTTGATAGCGCAGCGATTCAGGGGCTTCCACAAAGACTGTGCGATCAGCCAAAGCACGAATACGCGGCAGGGTGAGCAATAAAATACCTTCCACGAGGATCACGGGACGCGGTTCAATGGTGCGTGTGTCTTCACTGCGCGTATGGGTCACAAAATCATAAATGGGAATGCGCACGGTTTTTCCATTGCACAGTGATTCAAGTTGGCATGCCAGCAAATCAAAATCGATGCTTGATGGATGGTCAAAATTAACGCTGCGACTGTCCTTGGCGAATTGTTCGCTTAAATCGTGAAAATAACTGTCTTGGCACAAATACGCGCAGCGCTCAGGGCCAAGACGTTCGCGTACCAAACGTGCCAGTGTTGTTTTACCCGAACCACTTCCGCCGCTGATGGCGATCACAAACGGTTTCATCTACGACACCCCGTAAATTCGTTCGCCCACATCACCAAGACCAGGAAGAACCATACCCTGTGCATCGAGTGTGGCATCGACGCCAATGGTGATGATCTGAATGTCAGGATGGACTTCAGCTAGATTTTGAAGACCCGGTTGTGCGGCGAGAAAACAGACAAACGTCAGATCCTTGGCGCCTGCATCTTTGAGGCGATTCACGGCGGTGATGGCGGTGGCACCCGATGCCAGAATGGGATCCACAAGAAACGTGTGATGTTCGCTGATGTTGTTGGGCAATCGGTTGTAATATTCCACCGTCGCTTTCACAAAACTATCGCGGTAGATCCCAAGATGGCCCGCGACGGATCCTGGAATGATATCGAGAAACGCTTCTTGCATGAGAATACCCGCACGCAAAATGGACACCACCAACACGGGCTTTGAGAATTTGTTCCCTACGGTATCGCCCTGAGGCGTTTGGACGCGCCATGGCTCGGTGGGAAGTTCTCGACACAATTCATAGGCAAGCATTTCTGCGATTTGCCGTGCGACGGCGCGAAAGCGCCCGGTGGATGCGGCCTCACGTCGAAGATCGGTGAGTTTGTGTTGCAAAAGTGGATGCTGCAAATGGACAATGTTGCTCATCAAAAAACCGTCCCATCGCTGATGATTGACAAAGGGGGTGCCCCGTTGCGCAAACGTGCCGCACGCTCACGTCCCATGGCCCAGGTGCCTGCTTGTAAAATGCCGCCCATGGGCAGATCTTCCGAAGACGTTTCTAGGATATCGCGCACGAGATCTGCGAGGCACTCGATCAAACCCACAGTCAATGCGCGCCATGCAATGATCACATCGCTTCCAGGGTGGTGTTGTTCTTCGATAAGATAGGGCTCACGCAGTTTCAAAACGCCAGCGTCCATCAAAAGACCGCCATTGCGATATTCTGCCAATGCGGTGAGACTGTCATCGCGCTCAAGATGCACGTTCACGTAGGCCAGCGGTTCAATGCACGAATAGCTAAGCCATTGGGGAAGTTTGTGAAGCGCCACAGGCTCATTCCATGGGCCGTAGTGCCACACATCACCCATGGGGATCCCGTCGAGTGTTAATCGACTTGGAAACACAAAACCAAGCACACACAAAAATCGTTCGAGTACATCGGACGCTTCTTCAAGCGTTCGATAGGGTTTGAGAATATCAGCACAACGGGAAAGGCCATGATCATTAAGCGTATGGCCTAAGGCATTGAGCATTGCACAGCGGCCTTCAAAGCCTGCCAGGGCATTGTCACTGCGGTGTTGAAGCCCTTCGGCGAGTTGTTCAGGTTTTAAATTAATCAAGGCATGGGCATCGACGCGATTGGGATCGTCCTCGGTGGCTGCAAAAATCCCCTGCATGAACATTTCAAGGCTTGCGACGGCCAATCCTTCGCTGCGTCCGATGATGCCTGCTTCAGGCGAATGGTAGCGCCATGCTTTTCCTGCACCGGCATCGAGCAATACGCTGACCACCGCAAGATCGATCAGGGCCTCCGCGGTGCCGATGTCCGATGTTCCCTGAAGCCGTTCCATGAAGATCATGAATGTTTCAGGACATGCGGTTTCAAAATGACGCCAGCGTGCGTGCAATGGCACGGCTTGACGTCCGTATTGGGTGCGTATGCGCTCGGCCAATTCGCGTGCAAGCGCATTGAGTGCGTCTTCGTCGACAGAAAATGGCGTCCCGCCGTGCTGTGCTTCTTGCAGCATCCGATCAGAGGCATCGAGTACCGCGTCCACGCAAAGAAGTGATTTTACATCAGTACTCATGAATGCTTCGTCCTTTAACATGCGTGAGATCTAAGTCGGTTTTATCATCACTGAAATAACCCGCAGCCTTTTTGGCTTCCATTTCCACCGATGCGTCGTGTGGAATACGATCAGCAGGAATGGTGGTGCGTTTGCCCACGGTAATACCTGCTTTGATCAGTGCACCATGCTTCATGTCGCTCATGGAAACGAGTTCGTGAATGTGCTGTATGCCAAACCACGTAAAAATATCAGGCATAAATTCTTGAAAACGAACATCTTGTACGCCCGCAACGCATTCGGTGCGGGTGAAATAGGTTGCGGCTGTATCACCGCCAGGTTGACGTTTGCGGGCATTGTACACCAAAAATTTGGTGACTTCGCCCAAGGATCGTCCCTCCTTGCGATAATACACCACAAGGCCAGCGCCACCTTTTTGCGCCGATAAAATAGCGCGTTCGATGCCGTAGAGAAGATAGGGCCTGCATGTGCAAATGTCTGAACCGAAAACATCGGATCCGTTGCATTCATCGTGCATGCGTACCGCAAGCGGTTTTTTGGGATCGGAAAACCCTTGGGGATCGCCAAAAATATAGGCCGTCGCGCCGCCAATGGGCGGCAGCATCACTTTAAGATCGGGGCGGGTGATAAGCTCTGGGTACATGCCGCCTGTGCGTTGAAACAAATTGCGGCGCAAATCGCCTTCGTCGATACCGAGGCGTGCAGCAATGCCAGGCAAATACCACACGGGTTCCATCGCCACTTTGGTGACCACCACATCGCCGGTGGATTTAACCACGGTGCCATCGACGGGGATGATCCCTTTTCGGATCGCGTCCATCAATTCAGGCATTTGAATGCTGGCGCGTGTGATGGCGATGGTGGGGCGAATGTCGATGTCTTTTTCCAGAAGATGGGCGAAATCCTGTTGGATGCGCGCGCCGTAGGGATCCATGCTCACAATGCGTGTGGGATCGTGCCACGCGGGGTTGGGCGCGATATCAACCACAGGCGAGGTATTGGTTAGATCAGGCCTATGGTTGTGTTTGAGGCTTCCTGCAGCTTCTGCAAGCGCGCGATACACGGTGTAACTTCCACTGTGTGCGCCGATGGCATTGCGCATTTTCGTATCTGCAAACGTCGCGATAATAGGACCGCGTTCATGGGCGGAGGCCGCTCCCCAATGAATGGCGGGCGCTTTGTTGGCAATGCGCGGATGTGACGTCAGCACCACATGATCATGAAGATCCCACATGGCATGTTTCATTGCACATAGAGGGGGGTAGGGTCACGTGTTTAAAACGTCTTCCCCACTTGGAAATAGCCCGTAGGCAAGATCCCTTTGCTGTTGACCCCTAGACTGTAATCGTCAGGTTTTCCGCTGATAAATGTAAATTGAAGTCCTGCTGCAAGCGCAACGTTCCATCCACCGTCCCAAATCCAATGCCAACCCGCCAACATCTCGGGGCCGCCCGCTACGAGATCAGTGCTGTCTACATTCACGTATGCAATACGGGCACCCGGTTGGATGAAAAAGCCACTCCACACTTGCCGGAAGTAAATGGGAAGCCCCATCGCAAGGCCTGCGCTGAAACCATCACCGAAATAGTTTTTGTAAAACATGGTATCAAAACGAATGGCGACATGGCGATGCAGTGCAATCGCAGTGCCAAGGGTAAAGCTACCGTAGATGTAACCGATGGGATTGGTGGATATATTGATCTTGGGATAATCGTACAGATAACGATTTTTTTCTCCCACGGGCACGACCTGGCCGTTGAGTTTTGACACATTTTTATCATCGATAAGCGCAGGAGCTGGTGTTTCTGCGACGGGTACAGGCGCAGGGATGGGCACGATGACAACGGGGGCTGGCACGGGTTCAACAGGGACTGGCACGATGACAGGTGTGGGTAACGGGACTGGCGTGGGCGCGGGTTGATTGGTTTGGGAAAATAGAAGTGCTGCGGTGAGTGCGATGGAATTCAGCATATAAACAACAACTCCTTGGGAGTGGAAAACGCAATGATATAGATGTTGTTTATTGCAATAACCTTGCTGTCGCAAATACGAGTGATGTTTGGGGATATGACTTGTTATTAGATTTTGTCTTCGTATGATTGACCATTGCCGATAAGCGTTTTTGAAGGTTCTTCAGAAACGCACACTCCGGTCATGGGCGCTTGTTCTGCAGGTGATAATGGCGGCGGAATTCTTGATGATGATGGCGATGCTGTTTTTCGCTCACTGGTGGGGGCTCGAATGCTCACCTCCAATTTTTGATTGTTCTTATTCAGCGCGACCGGGCCCTTATCCTCCCCATCGACGGGTTGCAGAGGACTTTTTCGTATCGGCGGTGTCTGGTCCGTGTCCGCAATCTTCGCAGCATCCTTAGCACGGACAGGCGTTGGCGGTGTTCTCGAAAGTGGTACACTCATTCACTACCACCTACTCCCGAAGCCTCATTCTTGGCTAACCCTTGACATTCTGCGTCCTGCACGCACATGTCGAAGGGTACACGATCGGGGGTACGATGTTACGCTACATAATAGTTTTAAGCAGCTTGTTCGGTGGGATAGCACAGGCGCAAACCTACAACGATTGGGAGTCCTATGTGGGGGCCCATCGTTACAGTTGTCCTGGGCCTTTTGCCGATTTGGCGACGCCAAGAACCATCAGTCTTGGCGGTAAGCAATATTTGCACAGCGGTTATCGCATGCGTGTGCAGACCCATGATGCAGACAAGCGCATCGTGTTTGGTGTTTTGGGCGCCATCAAAGACTCCGCACCGGCCACGTTGGTGAATATCAAAGAAAGCATTGCGTGGTTTCGTCACAAAGGCGTGGAGTGGGTGATCGGCAATGGCGATGTGGTGGGCAATGAACTTGATGCCGATGCGGTGCTCACAGCCCTTGGCGAAACAGGCATGCCGACGTTGCTTATTGTAGGCAACAGCGACAGCACCGCCGGTTTTTCGCGTGCCATCCAAAAAGCGAGTGTTCGTTATCCCAATTTGGTGAGCGGCGTGTGGGTTCGTCAGCTCGAATTGGACGATGCAGAAATTTGGACGTTGCCTGGCTATCATGATCGCCGTTTTGTGCACGGGACAGGAAGCTGTGTGTACAAAAACGAGGATCTGCATGACATGAAACGCAAGCTTGAGCCGCTTGGTTCTGAGCCGGTTGTGCTTGTGGGGCACGGTCCTCCCCGTGCCCATGGCAACGTGGGCGTGGATCAACTTTACGATGGCACCCATGTTGGCGATGCTTCGATCAATAAGCTGATCAGCGCGCGCCATATTCCGTTTGGAATTTTTGGTCATATTTTAGAATCGGGTGGGACGGCAGTGGGTGGCGAGATGCACACGTCGATCAAGCCTGATGTACTTAGCGATAAACTTTATGTGAACGTCGGCAGCGTCGCCGGTGATGCATGGAAAATGCGTGATGGATCATTGTCCTGGGGTATGGCCACGGTGGTTACCATTGACCATGGTAAGGGTAAGTTTGAGGTGAAACGCTTCCGGGCGCGGGATACCGCTGAGGATTAAACTGCACGGGATATGCTCCCCACTGCTGCGGAGGGGCATAACTTACTGGATAAGGTGATGTGCCCATCGGGTATCCCCACGGCGATTGTGGTGGTGAGGGATAATAGAAATGGGTCGTGTGCATATATGGCGAAAGTTGTGGTTGTGCAGGGTATTGGACAGGCGTTTCATACGCGGGCGCGTGAGGATTGATCGAGAGTGTTTTCTGCAAAAGCCAAATCGCTTGACCTTCGTCGGAAACGATCGCTGGAAGAGGTGTATCGCGTCTTAGGCGGGTGACTGAGCGGAGTGGATCAGTGCTTTCATCTCGCCGATAGGCAGTGATGACACGTGCGGTTTCGATAGGCTCATCTGTCGTAATGATCACCATGTCATGTGTTTTGTAACGGCGCACGACTTCTTTGCCAGTACTGCTGCCTGGGTAAGAAGATTCATATCTTTTGTCGGGTGTTCTTCTTCCGCTTCGTATCGCTGCCAACGCGCCGACGACCGATGCATTGTAATCTTCCACATTGCTGCCATGTCGAAGCGCGTGATGCAGCATGTTTCCTACAGGACTGCGTCCATGACGTCCGTCCCATTGTCCATGGGCCGCCAAGGTTTCGAGATGGGTTTCAGGCCTTGCGATACCTGCGTAACCCTCTGAAAATACCACGACATGTGTATCGCCCGTGAACCCTCTCGCATGTGCTTGAAGCCACGATATTGGAGAAAAAGCACCGCTGCTTAGGGTTAGCGGTGGTGTGTAGGGTGATGATGCAGTTGGCGAAGTATTCGGCGATGGCGTTACAGGTCCAATAGGCAGAAAAATAGCTGCATGTTTGCTTAGGGGTTTTATCGCCGCTTCTTTGTCTTGTGGGAGCAAGAGTGGGGATATCGACAAAGTTGAATCAGAACGTGCCTCACTGGACGTGCGTGGGCTTACCGAGAATGTGCCTGAGTCCGGACTGATAGGACTTCCAAGATCTGATGCTTTGCCTCTTTTGGCCGGGCTACTGAGATCATCATGCCCATGTTTGTTTTCCAGTGGAGGAGGTTGCACCAGCAGCAGATCTGCTACCTTTTTGGTACTTGCCATTCATAATGATACATAGTAACCGATATTTATTCTTATGTTTTTTACGTGTTGACACGTATTGGGTGGGACTATGTGGGTGTCAGGCCACTGGGGTGGTCTAAAGTAAATTCAATTCATTGCGAATGGCTATAGCCTGTTCGTTTTGCCCAAGCACTTCGAGTGTTGATGCAAGTCGTGCAAGTGTTTCTTGGGTATGTTCGTGCTCTGCGCCGAGCATACGGAGTTGCTGCTTGCTTGTAAGTGTCAGTATCTCGCAGGCTTTTTCAAAATCACCGGATTCATGAAGCAATGCGGCCAAGTCGGCGTAGCCGCGCAAGGTTGCAGGGTGCTCATGGCCTAAGTGTCGAATCATAATGGCGAGATTGCTGCGCAAGAGGGTTTTTGCCTGTTCCGTATGCCCTTTTTTAAGAAGAACCTGTGCGAGTCCTGCGGCGGCGGTGAGCAATTCTTCAAAAGCTGTTGTGTCCATATTGTCAGTGCGTTGATGACGAATGGCACATTGGTAGGCGACAGTGGCCTCATCGAGACGTCCCAAGCGCAAGAGAATATCGCCATGTTGGCGCTGTGCACGCATGACTCCGATGCCTGTGATCTTTTCGTGATCAACACCGATCAGTGCATGGCGAAAAGCGATTTCGGCGAGTTCAAGATCGCCTTGTGCGATCAATTGCTCTGCAGCATGAATACGGCACTCAAAAAGTGCTGGTTTTTGAAAAACCTGCGAAAGACAATTAGCGATGTTAAATTGGTCGACCGAATAAGAAACAGAAAAACTCATGGGACCATCCATGCAGGCTTTAAGTCATGTGGGCTGCCTGCGAAAAAAAGATACGCACACCGTGTTTTTTTTTCCGCATAAAATTTTGTTGATTGCAATAGATGAAGGGACATGTGTGCATTTGCTGGCCAAAGAACACATCCATGGGCATAGTGATCTTGTGAAACGCGAAATAGGAACAGCAGCACTCGAGAATCGACGGGATGTTTGGGATGTTGTGATCATCGGTGGGGGCGCCACAGGGCTTGGATGCGCTGTGGAGGCCGCCACACGTGGTTACCGCACACTGCTCCTTGAGCAATGTGATTTTGCCAAGGGCACTTCAAGCCGCAGTACCAAATTGGTACACGGCGGTGTGCGCTATCTCAAGCAGGGCAATGTTTCTTTGGTGATGGAGGCGTTGCGTGAACGGGGTCGCCTTCTGCGCAATGCGCCACATCTTGTGCACAATTTGCGCTTTGTGGTGCCAAGCTTTGATTGGTGGGAGGGGCCTTTCTACGGTATCGGCATGCGTCTTTACGACATGTTGGCGGGGAAGTTGGGCCTTGGTCCGTCGCGTATGTTGAGTTTTGCGGACACCGTCGAACGCATTCCTACCATTGAACGGCATGGTCTTCGTGGGGGTGTGGAATATTACGATGGACAATTTGACGATGCACGTTTGGCGATAAGCCTTGCGCAAACGGCGTGTGACCATGGTGCGGTGCTTGTTAATTATATCCCTGTGATGGGCATTTTAAAACGAAGTGATTTGGTGTGTGGTGTGCTGTGTCGCGATCTTGAAACGGGACGCGAGTTTCAGATCCGCGCAAAATCGGTAATCAATGCCGCAGGCGTGTTTGCCGATGCGGTATCCGCATTGGATGACCCCCGAACACCGCCTACGATGAAACCCAGCCAAGGCATTCACATTGTTTTGGAACGGCGTTTTTTGCCGGGCGATGCTGCGATCATGGTGCCACAAACCGACGATGGTCGTGTCTTGTTTGCTATTCCGTGGCACAATCGTGTGGTGGTGGGGACCACGGACACACCGGTCTCTAAGCTCTCTTTGGAACCGCGTCCATTGCCGGAGGAGCTTGAATTTGTACTGACCCACGCACGCCGTTATCTCTCTGAAGATCCCACCGATGACGATGTTCTTTCGACATTTGCCGGTTTAAGGCCACTGATCGCTGGGGGAAATGGAAATACGGCAGCGGCAAGCCGTGATCACAATATTTTTATTTCGAGCAGTGGTCTTATTACTGTGGTGGGCGGCAAGTGGACCACCTATCGCAAAATGGGCGAGGACGCCGTCGAAAAAGCGATGATGGTGGGTGGTTTGCGTGAGTCCGAAAGCAAAACAGCGGCTCTGCCTGTGCACGGTGCCCATACGGCTGCGGTGCCGGAACCGTGGTGTGTTTACGGCTCGGATGCGCGTGCGGTGCGTAAATGTGTTGGGCACGATCCTGTCATTCTCCATCCCCGTTTGCCCTATACCGATGCCCATGTGCACTGGGCGGTCACCCAAGAAATGGCCAGAACTGTGGACGATGTGCTTGCGCGCCGAACTCGTGCTTTGCTCCTTGATGCCCGTGCCGCACGCGATTGTGCGAACAAAGTGGCCAAACAGATGGCCCCTTTGCTTGGGCGCACTGACGCATGGGTGCAGGAGCAAGTGACGGAATTTAAGGCGTTGGCTGAAGGCTACATCGTTTAATCCCCAAATGGCGCTTTTTAATGAACCTCTCCGCTTGCGGGGGGGCTCTTTTGTCATGATGCGTCAATAAAATGTTGTTAAGCTCTCTCTATCCATAGCGGCCAATTCACTTGGCACGACCCTTGCATATCCTTCTGTGTCCGTCGGCGACGGTAAGTTCTTGCTTAAGAGAAATCTTAAGGAAAACAAGGGCTTAGCGTTGCCGACGGAATAATAAAGCGCCTCCCAGGCAAGACAACCCCGCAAAAAGGTTGTCCGACATGTTGGGGCGCTACGCAAACTTTGCGGAGGCTGCAGATGGATAAGCTAGGAATGGAAAACAATATCAGCGAAACCACCACCAAAAGCACCGGGGAATGCAAAGATCTGCTTGAGAAATATCTCGGTAGTCTTGGGGTTACAGGCGAGAAGGCATCCGCTGAACGTGAACAGTACCTCGCACAAAAGCTTGAGCAAGCGACCCGCAAGGTCTGGAGCTTGGTGCTTGCAAGCAAAATTGCGCGTCAAGCAACCATCCGTCGTGGCAGCGAGTTGCCAGCAGCAATCATGGCAAGCCTTGGCAACGGATCGCGCCAGCCAACCTTTGCGGGCGAAGAAGACGCCATTGCGCAGATCATCAAAGCAGACGTCGATCGTATCGTTCTTGAAGCGGTTGTGAAAGATACCGTGCGTGAGGGGGCTGGTGCAGCGGCAGCGCTTGAAGAGGCATTTCGCCGTATGTTGCAGGTTCGCAATCGTTTTGTGCGCGTGAATTTACCATTGGTGGTGAGTGTTGCGCGCAGATTGCGCCGCAGCGGCATGCCTTTTGTGGATCGTATTCAAGAAGGCAATATGGGTCTTTTGAAGGCCGTGCATCGTTTCGATTATACCCGTGGCTATCGTTTTTCGACCTATGCCCATTGGTGGATCCGTCAAGGCATCGAGCGTGCTGTCGATAACACCGGCAAGCATGTACGTGTGCCTGTGCGAACATTGATCCAACGCCGTGAGCTTGAAAAACAACGTCAAGCCTTGGTGAATCTCAATGGTCGTGAACCTACGCGCATGGAATTAACAACAGCCCTTGGTTGGGATGTTGAACGTGTGGATGAGATCCTTGCCGCGGGTGAAGGTGCGCTGATTAGTTTTGAAGGCAGCAGCGATGATGACACAGCGTTCGCGCCTGCGGAAAGCATTGCCGACGAAACACAACCACGCATTGATGAAGAACTGTGCCGTCGTGAGTTGCGTGAACGTGTCGCCGGTTTCATGAATACATTGTCGATTACGGAGCGTGAAGTTCTTAAACGTCGCTATGGTCTTGAAAGCGATACCACGGAAACGCTGCAAGATGCCGCATTGGCGTTGAAGGTTTCTCCCGAAACGGTTCGTCAGGCGCAACTTCGTGCCATTAAGAAAATCCGAAGCGCCTGCAAGCGCAGCGGTATTGCAACATTGTTTGCATCACCGGCGCGCGCGTCGGTTTAAGTTAGGGCACGACATAATCAGCGGCCCAGATCTGCGAGAGGGTGGTGGTGACTCCCGTGATATCCTGCGCTGTGGCGGTCAGGTTTTTTTCAAACGCCGTGTTATTGCATGGGGTGGCTCTCACTTGACCTGAAAATACGCCATCCCGTGCGGTTTCATCGCCGCCGGCAACACCATCATCATACAGCCGAATGGGATCGGGCACGCCAATAGGGCGACCATCAATGCTCACTTGGGCAATATGATTGAGTTTGTCCGGTGTGGTCGCACGCAAGCGAAAACGCAATTCAGCAGTACGATCCCGTGCCAAGATGCTTATGCTAGAATTTTTTTCAGCAGGTGCATTTCGAGTGTCAACAGCACGTACCGACACTGTTCGGGATCCAGCACGCAAAAATTGGTGCTGTACGGTGACACCGGATGCCGTTTCTCCATCGTCAAACGTCCATGTATATTGCACGTCGCCTACCGCGTTGCTTGCAACGGCTGTAAATGTCCCTTGATTGCAAACATCAAAGGGATCAGGTGTTGTGATGCTGACTGTCAGGGCTTCGACCGTGCCGCCACCATCTCCACTGCCTCCGCCATCACCTCCGTCGCCACCATCTCCACCACCTCCGCCATCACCACCTCCGTCCCCGCCATCGCGTGGATCGTCGGTTGGTGTGGTTGTACTGCTTGATTTGCATGCAGCACATGCAATGCTCATCATAAAAATAATGCGTGTCAATTTGCGCATGAATGCGATCCTCCAAAAATGAAATCGATCACTGTTGTACTTTTTGAAGCACCGGTTTTTCGCTCGCCTTGGTGCTGTGCTTGAGAACAATGAGATCACCACTTTGTGTTCCGAGAAGAATTTCGTCGGAACCATCGCCATCGACATCGCCTGTGGTGATTGCAAAAACACCCATACCTTCAACGTCTTCACTGCTATCTGTAATTCCGTTGCCATTGAGATCGGGAAGTTTCATCACCATGCCGTAACCGTAGACGTAAACACCATCTCCTACGGTGGGCCGTGAACAATGGCCTCCCATGCCGAGAACCATGTTGGGTGTGCCATCGCCATCCACGTCGCCTACGGCAATGGCGGGGTTGTAGCCTGTGCCTGTGTACCCGCCGAAGCTATCGGAGAATACGCTTTCATAGCGATCGGGCAATGTTTCATCGCCTTTTACAAATTTGAATACGTTGAGACTGTTGTCTTTGTTGTCGCCCACGATGATTTCAAGTTTTCCATCATCGTCGAAATCATGGGGCAAAAGTGCTGATTTGTTGTTGCCCCATTTCTCGCGCACTTTAAAAACTTCTTTGTGGGATGCATTTTCGCCCCATGTAAAAACAAGCAAACGACCCGTTTGAAAACCGTTGCCATCGGCGAAAACAATTTCGGGTCCTGCAGTATCATCCATGTCTGCGATGAATGCTTTGGGTGACAAATACGCCCATGAGGATTGACTGTTGCTTGATGAGTCCCACCATTCTGTCAGGGGCGATGTTTGGTTGTTGAGAAGCGTCAACGATGCGCTGGTGATTGCATCGGTGAACACATCTTTTAATAGGCTGTTGCCTGTGAATGAGGGGGTGTGCTCCGGAGTACCCAGCGTAAACATGGTCACTTGGTCTGTATAATTTAGATCTGGGTTGTAAGGTTTGACCGCGATGATTTGAAACTGTGTGCTTTGTGTATTGTTTGGCAATAGACCATGGGCAAGCGTTTGATGGGCAGAGAACCGAATTTTATCGCTGCCGTCAATCCTGCCGTAAGGTCTTTCAATAGGATATAGGATGGAATTCATCGTGCCATTTTGACCCGTGAATAAAACGCCCGCGCCACCGCATAAACCTGTGACAAGAATGCTGTTGGGTCGACCCGGCAAATCAAGAACGGTGGCAGAAATACCTAAACCGCCACCGCACGCATAAACTTGATAGGCAAACGAGAGGTTATCGCCCTGCGTATAATGATCAGGTATTGTTTGTGGTGAGGTAATTTTTGCAGGCACAAAATCCCAAATGGATGCTCCGAGCTTTCCATTCTCACCGATGCGGTACATACTTAAATACGATAATCCCACAGGATTGACGCTGCTGGGACATGGCGATGATTGATCATTCCGATGCACGATGCACCACGCGTCGTGCAGAATATCCCGATAGGCCACCAAAATTTCGTTGCCATTGTCGTCATCACCATCAAAATTGCGTACCCAAACCTGGGTAATTTCACCACGACATGCGTTGTAGCCACCGCCGCGATAACACAATGCTTTGCCTGAGGTGTTAGGATTGTTAGGGGTGCTAGGATTGAGATCTGTCCACGAGCTGTCATTCGCGGGGGCCGCAAAAAACGCGTTGGATGCGCCAAGTGTAACGCAGTCCTCGGCGTAAGGGTTGCCTGTGCAATTGTAATGTTCAAAGGCCCACGATTGAGCCGTAAATTCGGCGGCTTTTTCTCCCATACGAATGTGATCCACAATGGCGAACGCGCTGATTTGTCCGTTGATATACGCACGATCGCGAATTGTGAGATCGGGTGCATTTTTCGACGTGACGCTTGCAAAAAGGTCCACATTGCCTGCTGCTGCGGTGGTCATGTCCCACGTGAATGTTTTTGTGTCACCGGGTGCAATATCATCGTTGCCGTCGATGATGGGCGATGTGTTGCTCCAGGGGTTGCTGGGGACATCGGCCATGGTGGCTTGAACGTCGGTGGCGGCCACACCGCCTACGTTGGTGACTTCTACACGAACCGATAGGCTTTCTCCTAGACTGTGCGGATCGTGCGTGATGCGCACCAATGCAATGTTAAGTTCAGGCTGGACGTGACTGTTTTTGATGACCGAGATGGTATGGCTACTTTTGTTGATTTCACTGAGTATGTTGAGTGTGATGCCACGTGCGCGATAAATACTTTGGCCCACTTGATCTTCACCCGCTGGACGCGTGCCGGGCCTTCCTGAAAGTGGCGGGATGAACGGGGCATCGGCGAGCAATGCTTCGGGTGAAATACCGCGTACGGCTTCATTGGGATAGGCATCGGCAAGCTGCACCAAAGGCCGTGGTGATCCATCGTAATTGGCGCCGTATTCGTCAATTTCCCACACGAGAACACCGTTGGATGGCAAGTAGGCATCGATCCCCGCACTGGCGTTGTTAACGCCGCGTCCTGCTGCATTAAAACGCGATTCCACAAGCAAGTAATGATTGGGATCATTGGCATCGTTGGGATTGAGCGACGGCAAAGGAATGCGAACAACACTGGGTGATCCCAAAAGAGGACTGGATGTTTGTAAGGGATCTGTGTTTGCGAATGTTGTTGTGATCTCAGTTGCCCAGCCGAGCACTGTCAATCCGTAGGCATCAATCCCTGTCGGTTTTTCTCCAGCGTGTTTGGGTGGCCCACTCCATGTTCCCAAATCCATCAGTGACCAGTAGCCCACCATACTTTTGTTGGGAGGGCCGTAGGAATAAAGATCAGGAAGCCCAAGATTGTGGGCAAATTCGTGGGCATAAATACCGATGGGGGAACGTGCACTGATGATGCTGCCGCCATACAATATTTTGTCGTCGAAACTGTGGCGTGCATCGGCGCTGTACCATTCAAAGTGGGACCAAATATCGGTGGGATTGCGTGTGATCGCTTGATCCATCCCCGAGTGCACAATCATGACAAAATCGATGCATCCGTCGTTGTTTTTGTCGTATAGCGAATAATCGATATCCTCATCAAAAGCGGCAAGTGTGGCTTGAACAATGGGATCCGCTTTGGGTGTAAATTCGCTACCATCGGTTTTGTTGGTGGCGCTGCTGGAATGGGTGATGCGTTTCCAAGGCTTAACGTCTCCCGTAAGCGTAAGGGGGGTGTTGATGGAAGATTGCGCGTAGTAGGTCGTAAGTGTCACGGCCCCATCATTGGGTGTTCCAAACAAAAAGGCAGATAATTTTTCAGGGGTGTCTCGATCAGCGGGAGGATCTTGCGCTTCATCGATGATGACAGGAAGCACAAGGATTGTTTGGTTACCACTTGTGGGTACTGTGCAATCGTTTTCCAACGCTTGTGCATTGCTGGAAAAAAGTGTTTGAAAAAATCCACGTTGTGTCTTTGATTGTTCAATGGCTTGTCGTGGATAGTAGGAAACAGGCCCTGGGAAGTGTTCTGAGAGGGTTTGGAGCGGGGTGGGTTCAATTTCAGTTTTGCAAGCTACAAGGCTTAAAAGCAATGTGACAAAAAGATAAGTTGATTGCTTGCGTGATCCCATGCGCTCCGTTCTTTCGTCGGGTGGTTACGCAAGGATCACGTGAAATAGGAGCAACGTCAAAAGAACGGTGATTTCTTTCTCTTGTCTTGTTGTTGCCTGTAGGGGCGGTTCGCGAACCGCCCTGTTTTAACCTTCAAACCGCATCAGTGCATTGCGGATCGATTTAAAACCGAGTTGTTCATACAACGCCCGTGCGCGTTTGTTTTTGGGTGAGACTTCTAAATCGACGGCTACCGGTTTTTCGGGCCAAACGCCGCTGCCTTGTTTTACCATTTCAATAAGTACGCGACCGTGACCGTGGCTGCGCAAGGCTGGCATGACAAAGATCTCATCGATCACGCACACATCACCCCCCAACTCGTTGGACCAAAAGGGGATCAGAAAGGCATAGCCTTGGGGACCTTGATCGGTGTCCAGCAGCGCAATGGTACCGCGTGTCGGTTCGTGGTGGAGTTTGGCAATGGTTTGCCGGGTGTATTGCTCAGGCACGGGATGGGTGCCTGGATCTTCTTCATTGAGGGCTTTGCACATGGCCACAATACTATCGGCATCATCTAAAGTCGCACGTCTCCACATGCGAGGGAGAATTAAGACAATCAAGTTTAAGAAACAACCCCAAGTGCGTGTTGACGCATGTGCTCGCGCAAAACGGCTGCAAACTGCCCCTTGGATTGCACATGCATGGGACGCATGGCGCGCAGCGATGGGGCGTCAAGTTGGTATTGCTCGCACACCAGACTGACCCGGAGATCCTTGCCGTGATACGGTGTGACCTCATGCGGCAGATCGCCACGAAAAACCACATAATGCCCTTCGGTGGGCGTCAGCATGATTTTCTTTTTTTCGTGGGGATGCAGCACCAAAGCGCCTCCAGCGGGCTTCGATGGCACTTGCACGTAATACACCGAGACTGCTTTTGGGATCACACCGGGATTTTTACAATGGGCGCCGAGGGTTGCATCTATGTGCGCGCCAACATGGGCACCGGGCGGAATAGCCAGCACATTGAGATAAAATGCATTGGGTCGAAACGAAAATCGACGCATCCATGGAAGTACCGGTTTTGTTTGGGCTGTTTGAAGGATCATGGCACAAAACGGCGCAAAAAACGGGTATTGCTGAAGCAAAGCATCGATGCCGGGGCGGGTGAAGCTTACGGCAAAGCCATAGGTTGCAGCAAACGTGCCAAGCAATGGACTTGTTCCTAGCAATTTGGGGCTTAAACACGCGGTGCGCAGCGCCTCATGAGCATGGGGGTCGAGGTGGGCGGCGTTTGATGTGTACAGGGCCATATCATAGATGACTTGCATAAGTTGTGTGCGAGCACCATCATATGGCGGTATGAAAAATCAAATCACAACGATTTTACTTCTTGGTGTGATGTCCTGTGCGCTTGTGGCGTTCGGTAGTATGTTTGGACCTGGTTTTGCGGGGATCGCACTCATTTTGGCATTGGGCATGAACTTTTTCGGATATTTTTATTCGGATCGTTTCGTGCTGCGTTACAACCATGCCCGTGAGGCGTCTCCGGTTGAAGATCCGGGTTTGCATCGTATGGTTGAAGAATTGGCCACTGCGGCAGGCCTTCCCAAGCCCAAAGTGTACATCATTGACGAACATGCACCCAATGCATTCGCCACCGGCCGCAATGCTGAACATGGGGCTGTGGCTGTGACCACGGGTTTGCGTCGCATGTTGAGTGAACGTGAATTGCGCGGTGTGTTGGCCCATGAAATGGCGCATATTAAAAATCGCGATATTTTATTGGCAACGCTTGCAGCCTGCATTGCCAGTGCGGTGATGCATATGGCCAGTATGGCCCGTTTTTCTGCGATGTTTGGAAGTTCGCAGCAGGATGATGACGAAGGCGGTTTATCGATGGTTGGAACTATTTTGATGAGTCTTTTGGCCCCTGTGGCCATCATGATGGTTCAAATGGGCATTTCTCGTTCCCGCGAATATTTGGCCGATGCCACGGGGGCACGTCTATCGGGCGATCCTGCTGCTTTGGCCAGTGCGCTCCAAAAAATTCATCATGGTGCCGAAATGGAAACCGGCAATTTTGAACCTGCGACAGCAAGTTTGTTTATTGCAAATCCGTTTTTAGGAAGCCGTGGTTCTTGGATGAATTTGCTTTCCACCCACCCCGACATGAACGAACGCATCCGCCGCTTAAACGCCATGACTTTGTAAACTTCTCCCGCTTGCGCTGTCGCTTGGTCACATCTGAAAACATACAGCCCAATCCTCTCAATATGTCATCCCCGCCTTCCTAAGAAACTTGAATTAAGCAGGTGTTCTCTTGTAGGGGCGGTTCGTGAACCGCACGATAAGACTTTGATTCAAAGGCAGCACGGGCGCTTCGCGAAGCGCCCCAACATAAAAAAATAAGTAGAATCGTTGCGCCACAAGTTTCTCGACTACCGGGTTGGCCCAAAGGGAAGTCATGAGTTCGCGGGGATGACGAATATAGAAAAACGAGATTTTTATAAAAAATGAGATGTGACCAAGAGCCAGC
>SYDY01000056.1 GCA_005801425.1 Bdellovibrionales bacterium
ATGCGCAAGTGTCATCTCAATACGTGCCCGGTGGGGGTTGCCACGCACGATCCTATTTTGCGCAAACGTTGTGTAGGCACACCCGAACATGTGATCAATTTCTTTTTCTTTGTGGCTGAAGAATTGCGCGAGATCATGGCATCGCTTGGATTTCGCACCGTGCTAGAGATGGTAGGGCAGGTCGATTGCATTCGTGTACGTGGCGACATTCAGCATCCGAAAGCATCCCATCTCGATTTCTCGTCGGTCCTGTCATTTCCAAGAAATTGTGAAAATCGCATACGACATCATGCTTTAAAGCAAGATCATGGACTTCATGATGTACTCGATCATGCGATCATGCGACTTGCTCATGACAGCCTCGAAAACGGAAATGCAACGTACATTGATTTGTCTATCGGTAACAAAGATCGTGCGTGTGGCGCCATGCTTTCAGGCGAAGTAGCAAAACGTTACGGCGAAGAAGGACTTCCTGAAGGCACCATCACGGCCCACTTTGTGGGTATTGCGGGACAAAGCTTTGGTGCATTTTTAGCACCTGGGATCACGTTTTATCTCGAAGGCCTCGCAAATGATTACGTGGGTAAAGGATTATCGGGTGGGATCCTTGCGATCAGGCCGCCCAAGTCCGCCAATTATATTGCGGCACGCAATGTGCTGGTGGGCAACACGGTTTTGTATGGTGCAACATCGGGGACTGCATTTTTCTGCGGTCAGGCGGGTGAGCGGTTTGCGGTGCGCAACAGCGGCGCCACGGCGGTTGTTGAGGGCTGTGGCGATCACGGTTGCGAATACATGACCGGAGGCCGCGTTCTTGTGCTTGGTGCTACCGGACGTAATTTTGGTGCAGGGATGAGTGGTGGACTTGCTTATGTGTATGACGAGCGAAGTGATTTTCATCGCCGTTGCAACAACGACATGATTGATCTTGAAGATCTTGATGATGATGACAGCACATGGATCCGAAGCATGCTGGCACAGCATGCACAACGTACCGGAAGCGTGCGGGCGCACCAACTTCTCGAAGAATTTGTCGAGCATCGACGTTTTTTTGTGAAAGTATTTCCGCGCGAATATCGGCGTGTGCTTAATAATGAAGAACTGGAGCTCTCTCATGGCTGATCCGCATGGATTTTTACGCGTGCATCGTGAGCAGCCAAGCGAACGATCCATTGATACCCGTCTTGGTGATTATCACGAATTTGTGGAAGAACCTTCCGATGAATCGGTGCGCAAGCAAGCATCGCGATGCATGGATTGCGGCATACCGTTTTGTCACCAAGGATGCCCTCTGGGGAATCTTATCCCTGAGTGGAATGATCTTGTGTATCGGGGTCGCCTTGATGAAGCGGTCGAACGTTTGCATACCACCAATAATTTCCCCGAGGTCACGGGTCGCATTTGCCCTGCGCCATGCGAAGCCTCATGTGTTCTTAATATCGACAACGCACCCGTAAGCATTAAAACTGTCGAACGCCATCTCGCGTCCTATGCGATGGAACAGGGTTTGCGCCCTGTTATCGCAACGCAACAACGTGGCCAACGTGTTGCGATTGTAGGTTCAGGCCCAGCAGGTCTTGCTGCGGCACAACAACTTTGCCGACAAGGCTATCAGGTGACGGTGTTTGAAAAAGATGACAGGGTTGGTGGTCTTCTTCGCTATGGTATTCCCGATTTTAAATTGGAAAAACATATTGTCGATGCGCGTATCGAACAAATGCGCACTGAAGGTGTTGTTTTTAATACCGGTGTTTTAATAGGTCGCGATATTTCTATCGAAGATTTTCGCCACAACTTTGATGCTGTGATCCTATGTGGAGGCGCACGCAAGCCGCGAGAGCTTGATATACCAGGACGCCAGAGTTCAGGTATTTACCCTGCCATGCTGTATCTCGAACAACAAAATCGGTTCAATGCAGGTGATCGTATTGATGCAGATCAACGTATCGATGCCCATGGAAAAAATGTAATTGTGATAGGGGGTGGTGACACCGGATCCGATTGCGTAGGCACCGCAAATCGCCAAGGTGCAAAACATGTCTTGCAATTGGAGATCATGCCGCGTCCCCCAGATCATCGTAGCGATCAAAATCCATGGCCCGAATGGCCGATGATCCTGCGTACATCGTCCTCCCATCGGGAAGGCTGCGAGCGGCAATGGTCTTTGATGTCCAAACGATTTGAGCACATCGACGGTCAATTAACGGGTCTCAGTGTGGTCGATGTGGCATTTGCAAACGGCGTGTTGATTGAACGGGAGGAGAGCACGCGTATTCTTCCAGCCGATCTTGTATTTCTCGCCATGGGTTTTGTGGGGCCCGATGCCGATGATTTGTTGGGGCAATGGGGTGTGAGTTGTGCGCCGAACGGCAATATCATCACAACACGTGAGGGTTCTACCAATGTGTCCGGTGTGTTTGCTGCAGGCGATATGTCCCGTGGCCAATCGCTTGTGGTGTGGGCCATCGCCGATGGGCGTCGTGTTGCAGCAGGCGTTGATGTTTTTTTACAAAAAACTTCTTTAGCGGAGTGCTCTGTGTAGGGGCGGTTCGAGAACCGCCCGTGTCTTTGTTAAACCAAATCCCACTTCGACGTTTTCCCAACCTCGCGCATCGTTTCAATGAAATCGGTGACGTGTTGTGGAATGGGTTTTCCTTCAAGCATGGTTAATCCATAGGTGACATTCGGAAAATAACGCTTGAGCGAAATCGTATGTAGCTTCGGTTCATCATTCCATCCTGCGGCTGAAATGATGGACAATCCGAGGCCTTCTTCAACATAGTGCCGAACGAGTTCCCAGTCTTCCAGTTCGACGCGAACACCACTTTTTGCGCCATATCTGCTGATGACAACATCAATGCCCACCACGGTATGGCGCTCACAGGTTGGCAAAATCAGTGGATAGCTTGTGATTTCTTCCAGCGACACATTTTTCTTGCCAACAAGCGGATGATCCTTGGGCATGATCAAATTGGTTTCAAATTCATAGATGGGAATGTAACAGAGATCGCCCGGTGTGTTTTTAGGTGATGTGCCAATCATAAAATCAATTTCTTCACGTCGAAGCATCTCGTAAATATCGGGTGTTTCGGCATATTTGAGTTTGACTTTGATATCGGATTGAAAATCGCAGTAGTGTTTCACTAGACGTGGCAACAAATACATGAGCGTGGGTTGATTGGCACCGATGGTGAGGAATTCGGGCTTTTGTCTTTTGACTGCCGCGAAAAATGTATCCCGAAGACGATCGAGGGGTTCTACATGGGGCAATGCGAGCTTGAGCAACAATTGCCCATGCTCTGTGAGTGACATCCGTTGATCACGGCGCTCAAGCAGTTCAACACCGAGATCTTCCTCAAGTGCTTTGATTTGTAATGAGACTGAAGGCTGGCTTAATCCCATGGCCTTGGCTGCTTTTGATATGGAACCCGTTCGGGCCACATGACAAAATCCGCGCAATTGTTGAAGCCTATTGTGCTTGTAGTGGAACCCTTCTTTAGACATTGCGACGTTTTATTATAGCTTTTTGATATAGTAAACTTTGAAAATGCCATGTGTGTGGATTTGTTTATTTTTTATCAAAAGAGATGATCGTAAAGGGTGCTCTTGTGTGAGTTTATGTATTCTTTATGGGTTGACGGATCCCAACACCGCTGAACATGTGCCCCTATGTCTACTGTTGGTCAGATTTTACCCACGTTGGCTATAAGAAACCCCATAGGCGATTCGTTTCAGCCCTTGAATATTGTAGTAAAGCAGCGTTCGGTTCCCACACCCCAGCGTGATTCGGCAATGAAGTCATGCTGTTTATGCCTCGGTGTTTCATCCATGGTAGTGGGAGGCATAGGCTTTATTGGTGGTGTTGTGAGTTTGACGATAGCGCATGTTTCATCGACCATCTATTTTTTAACACTGGGCACCTCAGGGGGTGTTTGCGTTACAGGCGTAGGGGCTGCCGGTTGCAGTTCCCGGCTCGGTCGGCCTCCAAAAAATGTGTTCACAGGAACGATTGTGACGCCGCCTCAAACTTCATGTTGGAGTCGTTGTTGTCCATCGGTGCGTGTTGGATCAGAAAGCATGCCTGAACCCCTGCTTTTTCAATTCCCCCAGGATCAACCTGCTTGTCCTACGTGCATTGATACCCAATCGGTCACAGCAGATTGGGCGGTATTGGCCTGTGGTCATGCTTACCATGGCATATGCATCGATCAGCAAATCCAAACCTTGCCACCCAATACACCACCGAAATGTCCCGAATGTCGAACGCCTTTTTCGGATGCATTGATCTCTGATATTGTATTGAAAAGTCTTCTCACCGATGTGGCGCTTGATTTTTCTTACTTTCTCCATGCGAATGCACAACAACAAATGTGGCCGTTTTATGCGCGTGTTAAAAAAACAGAAAATTGGCAAGTATGTTTAGGATCATGGGACTTGCTGTTGGTTCTTGAAAAAATAAATCATTTAAATCAAAATCCTTTTTCAGAAGAGACTTGGGTAAGCTTGATAGGCAGTGCACGCAGCGTGGTTTCACTCTTGAAGGGCAAGCCACAACTTACTGCTGCTCTTGTTTCTGCATGTGCAGGGAGTGATAATGTGGAACCTGCGCTTCGTGCGATTGAAAAAATCAGTAAGATCAAGCGTTCTGTTGCTCGAAGCTATGATGTCGAAAGTCGTAGGCTTGCTTTCTGGGAGATAGAACCCAAACGAAAGACTATCGGTATAGCATTTCGTACCGAGAATGTTCGATTTAATCATTTGGCTTGGCGGGCTCTTGCACTTCAAACCGGTATTCAGCGTCAAACAGAAATCGTACCTGTCATGGCAGTGGGATCTTCCATACAGGAACAGCCACGAACCATACCGTAGCGCTGATCAATATCACGCCGACGAGATTTAGGATGAATCCTGCGGTGGCAAGTCCGCGCATGGTGACACGCCCTGATGAAAACACAATAGCGTTGGGTGGCGTTGCGATGGGAAGCATGAATGCACACGATGCTGAGAATGTTGCAGGTAGCATAAGTAACCTTGGATCAAGCCCTAAAGCGAGGGAAGAACTTGCCATAACAGGAAGCATCAGTGCCGTACTGGCTGCATTGCTTGTAAACTCCGTGAGAAATGTCATCAGCGTGCAAACCAGAACAACCGCCATCCATGCAGGTACTTGGCGTAGAGTTGGCTCCATGCTCAGTGCAGCCGCTTTGGCCAATCCTGTTGCTTCAAAAACATGGGCAATGCAAACACCACCCCCTATAAGCAGTAAGATATCCCAAGGAATATTTTTTGCAGTGTCCCAGTTCATGAGTGCACGATCTTTTTGATCACCACTTGGGATAATAAAACTTAAAATAGCGCAAAAAACAGCGACGACACCGTCGCCCACATACTCGGCATCAGGAATAGGCAAAAGATGCCACCATCCCGGAAATGTGAATTCACTGCCAAAATCAATATCACGCCGTGTGATCCATAAAAGTGCTGTAAAAGAAAACAACGCAAGCATACGTTTTTCAGAAGAACGTATGGGGCCCAAGTCATACAAACTTTGTTTGATCATCGCATCGCCACTGCGCGTCCCGATCCCTTGTGGGGCAATGATTTTGATCAGAACAAACCATGCAATGACAAGAAAAACCCAAACCATCGGTGTTGCAATCAAACACCAGCTTGAAAAACTAACAGGCGGTGCACCCGCGCGTTCCATGGCAGCGTAGGTGCTCATAAACAATGCATTGGGTGCGGTACCGACGGGTGTGGCTATACCGCCAATGGAGCTTGCATATGCGACACCGACCAACAAAGCGAAGGAAAAGTTTTTTTCATCTTTGCCTTGGATAGCCCCCACGTCACGCAAATTGGATACAAGCGCAAGTGCAATGGGCAAGAGCATGAGTGTCGTTGATGTGTTGTTCATCCACATGGATAAAAAACATGCGGCGCTCATGAATCCTAAAATGAGTCGTGAGGGCTGTGTTCCTGCACGGCGGATCACATGAAGTGCTATCCGTCGATGAAGTCCCCAACGTTCGATCCCTAAGGCAAGTACAAGGCCACCAAAAAACATCCACAAAATAGGATGTGCGTAAGCTGGCGTCGAAATGCTTGTGGGAACAACACCGAAAAGTGGAAATGCGGCGAGGGGTATAAGGGATGTGGCTGCCATGGGAATGGCTTCTGTTAACCAAAGAACTGCGACAAATCCTGTGATGCCTGCGGCCATCTGACCTCGCACTGGATCAATGCCAACGTCAAAGTGCAAGCGACCTGTGAGTGAATACAAACAGGCGCCGACGAGCAATCCAATACTCAACAAAATCAGACGCTGTCTGAATGATTTTTCTTTCTCCATAATGCGCTGGTCTGTATCGATCGATGCTTGTAATGTCTATGTTGTTTTATCTCTCTCCTTGTTGGTGTGCCTCTCTGCCTCGCCATCCGTGTGCAGTGTCCTCCCGCCTTCCACAAAAGCCACGTGACGCGCATGATGTTTTGGATTTGATTGTCGTTTTTGATCGCGTCACAACGCTTTTGTGGGAATGCGGTCCGGTCCGTTTACACGGCATGGCGAGGCCGGGTTCGGTAGAAAATAACAAGGACTCACAGTGCCATATTATGTGATGATTCGCTCCTGTGATGCGTTGGTTCTACGCAACAAAATAGGGCGAGATCATACCACATGACGCTTTTTCATTAGCATCTGCCCACTTATGCAACTAAAAACGTTGGCATCGCCATTGCAGTGTAAACGGACCGGACCGCATTCCCACAAAAGCGTTGTGACGCGATCAACGCATTCAGGCAATATAAACAACCGTGCGCGTCACGTGGCTTTTGTGGAAGGAGGGAGGAACCTGCACACGCAATGGCGAAAGAACGCTAATCGATTCAATTTTCGTGATAAATGTGCAGCATGTCGATGTGTGACCGCGTAAAACGAGAGATGGAGTGCCCTGATCCCAACTTGACCCTACCCCACGCTTGATGGGATGCCTTTGTGCGCGGACCGCAATGGTTTTGCAAACAGGGGGAGAGACGATGCCACGTCATGCTGGGGTATCGGTTGCGCTAGCTTTAAGCGCAGCACTTATAGTGACGGCTTGTGAAGATGGGCCTGCGCAAATTTTTGAACCAAATCACGGAAATATTCCACAACAAAACGGATTTGCGCCCACGGGCTCGTTTACGCAGCCCGGGGATACCGGCTGGAATACGGTAGGTGGCGCAGGAGACAGTGTCGATCGTGCACGTTTCTGCGATCAAACCGAAAATGACGCGATGATCCAGCGCATGGTGCTTGAACCCGCCATTCCTGACGTTTCTGTGGGTGGCATTCCTTTGTGGACAGCGACGGGTTCGCCCACGCCGGTCGATGATCTCATCGGTCGACCCGAGGACGGAAAATTTTGTGATCCCACAGGTGTCTACAGCAATGCACTTACGTGGGGGGCCTACAATGAAATCATTGTATTCTTTAACGCAGACACACGTCTTATCGAAGATATCCAAATCAATGGCCAATATCTTGGAACGATGAGCGGCCTAACGACGGTTGCGGGTGCACAGACACCCGTCCTTTTGCGCATGCGTGATCGCATCAAAATCAATGGCCGTGAACTTATTGATTATGCCAGCAGTGCCGATCAAAATGCCAAAAGTAATTCATGGCTCAATCATAAAAATATCACGCAAATTTACGGTATGATGCGTGAAACGTTTCTGGGTGGCGATCCCGTTGCCGCCGATTATAACTGCGTTGCCGATCAAATATGTGATGTGATCTACAGCAGTGCCGATGAATCAATTCCGCAACAAACGCTTTTGGTGTTCAAAGATCCGGGGGTGACACTTATTATTTCTCCCGAAGGGCATTTGCTCTATCAAATATTGTCGCCTGTACGCCTTGCGCCATTTGAAAAGAAAATGAAATTGGCTTTTGGTGCATCGGGTGGTGGTGTTATTGCGCCCAAATTCACAAGTGATTATCTAGGATCGTGTGAACTCGATTTGAGCCGTACGATGCTCTGGCGCGATTTTGCAAATAGTTGTATTCATGCTGATCCTATTGAAGCACAGCGTTTGCTTGGCCGTTTCGGTTACGAAGTTCAAACTCAAAGAGATGCCGTTGATGTTAATTTTAATGGCATCAGTTTGACGTTTCTCAGGCGGGGCCTTGCGCAGAAAAATGTTTTTCGTGATGGCGAACGCCCAGCGGACGATGATGAGCTCTTGAGTGTCACGCTCACCCGATCGCTTGATGGTCGTATTGCTGAATTTTCGGCACAAAGTCTTGCTGTATTGTACAAGACACGTCTCGAAACGAAATTGCGCAACGCCGTTTCGTCATCCTATACAGCATCCCATCCTATTCGAAATTATCGAGTTGCTATTCCATCGACATTGTCAGCGCAAAGCCAACGCATGGGTGAACTTTGGTTTACCGGTGCAAATGGACAACGTGCGTCATGGATTGCTAAAATTCAAGACGATATTAAAACGATTACATCACGTCTTAGCGTGAATGAACGGTCCGCACTGCTCTCCAATGTAGATGAACCATTGTTTGTTATTGAGCCGTTTGTGGATGTTGTGATGACCGCCATCAGCCACGGTGCCACAGACGATGCGAAATCGGTCAAAGCGTTTAAAACCACTGACAATCGACGATGGTCCATTGGCTATGGTGATTTTTACCAAGGCAATGAGCCTTGGCGTGTGGTGGTACAGTACAGTTTGTATTTTGGTGCAATCACGGCAATCACGGTTTCCCATGGAAAGAGCGATGTGGATGCCATCATCGATCAACAGCGCGATTATCTCTTCTCCGTAGGTATTCCATCGACGATACCATTTTACCGAGCTGAAATGCTTACCGTAAATAGCCAATTGGGTGCTGTGAATGCATTGGGCTTGCTTGGCACAGGGATTGAAGTATTGCGTGCAGATCGTGAACTTACAACGGTCGATGTTCGCATTACCGTTCCTGCGGTCAATGGTGCACAGCGTACAAGCAGCAGTACACTCATGACGGTTCCAGGACGGACGATTGCCGATCGTGGAGGATACAATCGTCAGATCCGTGGTCAACGCTATGAATTTATTCCTGCCGATGAAGTGAGTCTCTTTGGGCAAGAAACGGCCATGACCGTGTATGTTACGCAAGATGGAAGCATCGGTCGTGTCTATCTTTCGCGTTTTAAAGGGCGTGTCGAACTGTGTCCTGGCCTTTCCATTGGCTTTGGTGATGATGTTCGAAATTTGGTGGAAGCATGGTCCACAAGTGTGGATATCGCCGACTTTCAAAGCTGTGACATTGTATTTAACACCACTGAAAACGGTAATGTCTTAAACGATGTGGCTTCATTGAGTCGTCGCATTTCTGTGATTGTCGATGGCAAGCGCGCCTCAGGCGTTGCGGTATGGAAATGAGGGGGGTGAACATGCAATTCCGAACTGGCATATGTGCTGGTATTTTGGCGGTCGTGAGCGTTTCGTGTGTTGACCATCGGCCGATCCGCAATGGTCTTCGAGATGAATCAATTTATTTTGATAAATCGGCGTTAACAAATCCCAATCCAAAATTAACGGGATCTCAAGACGATACGTGGCTTTATAAAGTTGCCATTGTCAAAACGAGCTCACCCAATGCTGTGGGCGACTACGCATTTCCAGGTCTCGAAAGCGATACCAAGCTGGTTCGTTTTCGGTTTTCCGAGAATTCGTTGCAAGTGATGGATGCCCGAACATTGCAATACGATGACCCAAAAAATCCTAACGATAATTTGGGAACAACCACACAACGTGTGGAATTTGAAATTGCGGGAACCCATCTTGATGCCAAACTTCAAGAGAGCCTAGATGGTGAGCGCACCAATCTTCTTGAAGAAAACATGGAACTTCCATGGCAGCAACGTCAACAATTCAAAGTAGATTTTGAATCGGTATCGCAAGATCCTCTGCGTTCGGTAGGCTGGTACTATCCTGATCTCATGAGTGATTGCGTTGAAACAGTCAGCAAGCGTCTTGTCCCTGGAAGTTACGAATGGAACGAAGCAGAACAAGCACTTAACTGGACTGTTGAAGTCAATTACGCGCTTTTGCTTGGGTCATCCTATCCTTGCTATGATCAACTGACCTGGGTCAATGGTGCATCCACTGCATCGGTTCAATATCATTATTCATTTTATCGCCAAGGCCCAACAGGATACACGACAGAGGTGATCCCTGAAAAAAGCGCAGTCAATAAAAAATATGGTTTTTTCCAAATTCTCAATGCCTATCGTGATGGAAATACCGGGATCCTCAGTGCCAAAAGTCTCGTTCAACGATGGAACCCCAATCGTAAAGATCCTGTGATCTTTTACTTTCATCCCGATTTCCCCGCGCCATTTAAACCCATGTTTGTGGGCATTCGTGATGAACTCAACGGCATTCTTGAGCAATCAGGTGCTTCACTCCGATTTGATTTCAAAGATCACAACCATGATGGCAACATCAGAAATTTTGGTGATCTTCGTTACAGCTTTGTTGTATGGCACCAAGACATCGATACCACCAAAGGCTTGCTCGGTTATGGACCTTCATCATCAGATCCACGAACAGGTGAAGTGATCAGCGCCAACTTGAATCTTTACAACGTGGGCATGGATTATTATCGGTTTCTCATTCAAGACTATATCGAACAGCATGGTGGGCAGTTAAAACCAGGTGATATCTCAACACCATGGGAAAGTATTGCATGTACTGCAGGTGAGACGCTTAATCCATCGAAACCCGACGGAACACTTGATACCAGTGCGCGTTTAAACTCATCGCTCTTCAATGAAATGCGCCGGGTGATGGATATTAAAAACCCACGTTTCCACGAAACCGACTTTGTACCGGTCGCACAACGTGAGTCCTTTGGAGACGATTACCATCGTCTTTTAGGTGAATTGCGTTATGTTGAACCCGGTTACAACGCTTATATGTATCACACCTCAGATCTCTCTTCGCCCGAAGGTTATCGTGAAACTTTACGCAGCGAAAATCATTTTAATAAAAAATTAGCGCGGCTGAGTATGAACGAAAACCCATTCCCAGAACTCGCAACTTCGGGTCGCTCTTCCGTAAATGCGCAGCTCAAATTTGCGGCAGAAATGCGACAATGGCGTAAAGATCATGATCGCGTCGAAGCACAAGAAGAACTTCTTTTGGCCAAAAAGAATATTTACACATTCGATGCTTTTGACGCCATTTCGGCAATCACAAAAAGTAGCCGCCAATGTATCAACGGCTTCTGGGAATCCGATACGGCTTACAGTGATCGTATTGTTGAAAGCGTGGTGGCCCATGTCGCCATACACGAACTTGGCCACAACGTGGGTTTGCGTCACAATTTTTATGGGAGTGTTGATGCAAAACACATGGAAGAGGGCGAATTATCGGCATCGGTGATGGATTATGTTGCTGCACAAGATGAGGCAGGAACGCCGGTACGATGGGGCAATTACGATGCAGCCGCGTTGCGATGGTTGTATGGTACACAACCTGTGCGTCAAACCGAAATGGCCAAGAGTTTTCTCTATTGCACCGATGAACATCGTTCGCGTTCACCCTTGTGCACCGCCCATGATCTCGGTGTAACGCCTTCGCAAATCGTGTTGAATGCCATTGAACGTTACGACTGGCTTTACGATATCCGTAACAAGCGTGCGTTCAGAACATTTTGGGATACGTCCGATTATATCGGCCGCGTTTATAACGCACTTCTTCCCTTGCAACGTATGTGGAAGCTTGCGATTTTTGACTGGGGCGGTGGTGGCGTTCAGGATACCTTGAAGCGTCTCGATCAGATCGATCCCGAACGTCCTGTTCTAAGCAACCAAACTTATGATGCCATTGCTGAAGATTTCTACAATGATGCAGAAGCCGCTGTGGGCATGACCATGGCCTTTTACAGCGCGATTGTGAATCAGTCGGCCAGTTTCAGAAATTATCAAACAGAATTTGATCCCTTTTACGGTGATATTTTACGGATGGGGATCATTGTCGACAAATTGTTTGCCACTATGGCTTTTATGGACCTCCAAGATGTTTCGGATTACAGCCCGAATATTCAAACCTATGCAGCCATGTACGACAATCCTTTTACAACGAAAAATACGGCCATCGCGTCCCGTGTTCTCGATGATATGTTGGGTGCCAACTACGATACATTCCCATGGTTCAAGTATTACGCGTTGGGATTGTTCGCGGATGCCACCAATAGCAATATGATCGACAATATTGCCTTGAAAGATCGCATCGCGATCCGTCGGTATACCAGCCGTGAAGAGCTTGAAGAAGATTTTGGACCGGATATTTGGAATACATTGGATACGAGCCACAATGAATCAAAAATATTCATTCATCATGGCGAACAATGGGTTTATACGTTCTTGCCAGATCGCACATGGCACCTTGTTGCCAACGCGTCGCGAAGCCCTGTGAGCTATCAGTTTATTCGTGAATACAACGAATCATTGAATGCTGAAGCAAGCATAAGCCTAGACAACTACGGCCTTAAAACGTTGCTGGCCTACTATGAGTTTTTCAACAACTTTGTAGGATTTTAAATCATGCGCGGTATCTTCGGTTTGGTCTTGGGCATGGGGATGTTGTTGTCGGCATCCCCTGCCTTGGCTGAGACATCAAAAGAGGACGAGAAAAACAAAGTTGGGGCGCAGCAAACTGCGCCCTCCGTGGCGCCGTCTCGTCAAAATGCCGGCCAGTTGGCTTCAGCCGGCCTTTTTGCGGGCTCAAGCAACAAACCTTGGAGTATTGTCACCACGTTACAATTTAGAAACAAAATTGTGACCGACAAAGATCCAGCCAATGATAGATCTCTGCTTTACGGTCTGCAAGGGACGTACAGCTTTTCCAATGGACTGTCGGCCCGTGTGCGCATGGGATTTAATCAGCGTTTTGTTGCTGAGCCCAATGAATCTGGATTTTTGTTTCAAGATCTGCGCGTGGGCGGTATTTACAGTCACGGTTTGCCTTGGGAATTGCCTGCATGGGCGGGGCGTATTCAATTTGTTCATATTTTTGATGTCCTGACGCCCACATCACGTGCGAGTCAGAATCAGAGTTTGTATCTGGCCACGCAGCAAACATCGCTTGTCACGTGGACACCGGGTTGGAATCTTACCTTGGGGCTTAGTGAAACCTGGCAGCAACGTTTTAACCAATACGCCGAGCGTGCAGGTCGTGACGGTGGTATGAATGTTCAGTCCATGATCGTTGGAAGTCTGTTTGTTCAATATTCACCGATAGTGGGACTGCAACTTGGTGCTGATGTTTACAGTACATGGATCCGTCGCTACAGTTCGCGTGAAAGTTTCGTCTCTGCATCAAGTTCGCAAGACTTTTGGGGCCAGCAATTTGGGTGGGATCTTTATGCATTCTATCGTGTGATGCCCATGTTAGAACTTGGCGCTTCGATTGAGCATGCCCAATCGGTACTGGATGGCGGTGTGGTGCGAACACATTTCGTCAATCGTGACGAAACCGAATTCGCATTTTTGATGCGCGGCATCTTCTAATCGCCTGGGAGCACGGGCTCCCAGACCGCATCTATTTCTCTTGCACTCTTCCTCTTCTTCTGCTCTGGGCTCTTACCCATGGACGTCTTAGAAACACGGCTCGATCCACGTGATCAGGATTTTCGTGCAAACGCGGAATATCACGCGTTGCTTGCCCAATCGATGCATGACCGTCTACAAACCGTGATCTCGGGGGGTTCCCAAGACGCTGTGCGTAAATTGCGTGATAGAGGCAAATTGACACCCCGTGAGCGGATTGAAAAAATTCTTGACAGGGAATCACCGTTTCTTGAACTGTCGCCTTTTGCTGCATGGAATATGTACAAGGGCGAAGCGCCAGGTGCTGGCATAGTTACGGGTGTAGGGATTGTCCATCGCCGCTTGTGTATGATTGTGGCCAACGATCCTACCGTCAAAGGCGGCACTTATTTTCCAGAAACCGTGAAGAAACATATCCGCGCCCAACAAATCGCCGAAGACAATTATCTTCCATGTATTTATCTCGTGGATTCCGGGGGTGCATTTTTACCCCGTCAGGCCGATGTCTTTCCCGATAAAGAACACTTTGGGCATATTTTTTACAAGCAGGCCGTGATGTCGGCGGCGGGGATCCCACAAATTGCCGTGGTTCTCGGTATGTGCACTGCGGGTGGTGCGTATGTTCCCGCGGTTTGTGATGAAAATATTATCGTTCGCAACCAAGGTACCATCTATCTTGCAGGGCCTCCCCTGGTCAAAGCGGCCACAGGTGAAGAAGTAAGCGCTGAAGAGCTTGGTGGTGCCGATATGCATACACGTATCTCAGGCGTGGCCGATCATCTTGCTGAGGATGAGTTGCACGGACTTCGTTTGGCACGCGATGCCATCGAAAACTTAGGACCCGACACGGCAGCGGCATGCAATGCCAGTGATGTTGAGCCCCCTAGGTATGATCCTAAAGAATTGTATGGTGTGCTTCCCAAAGACAATCGGCACCCTTATGATGTGCACGAAATTTTGGCCCGTCTTTTGGACGGCAGCAAATTTCATGAATTCAAAGCCAATTATGGCACGACACTTGTGTGTGGTTTTGGACGCTGGCTTGGTTATCAAGTAGGCATTGTCGCCAACAACGGTGTTTTATTCTCAGAGAGTGCCATGAAAGGTGCTCATTTTGTTCAATTATGCAATCAGCGTCGGATCCCAATTATATTTTTGCAAAACATAACCGGCTTTATGGTGGGCAAACGCTATGAAGAAGGCGGCATTGCAAAACATGGTGCAAAAATGGTTCAGGCAGTTGCCACCGCCACGGTACCCAAAATTACTTTAATCATTGGTGCGTCCCACGGCGCTGGAAATTATGCCATGTGTGGACGGGCCTACAATCCTAGGTTTATGTTTGCGTGGCCCAATGCACGTGTTTCAGTGATGGGCGCAGAGCAGGCGGCGCAGGTTTTGGTGCAGGTCAAACGTGATCAAATGGCGGCATCGGGCAAGCCACTGTCTGCGGTCGATGAGGCTGCCATTGCCGATCCTGTGCGTGCGAAATACGAAGAAGAAAGCGATATTTATTATGGCTCGGCGCGTCTTTGGGACGATGGTGTGATTGATCCGCGTACCACCCGTGAAACAATAGGACTTGCACTTGCCGCATGCATGACCCACCCAGGCGAACGCAGTTCGTCGCCTGTTTACAGGATGTAACATGACCGCAATTCACGTCGAAAATAATGACTCTATTCTGCATGTTCGGCTCGCACGACCCGAAGTACGCAATGCCTTTGATGAAACACTTATTCGCGAACTTCGCGAGGTCTTTTCAGAACCTCCCGAAGGCGCTCGCGTGATCGTATTGAGCGGTGAGGGCGCTGTCTTTTCCGCAGGGGCCGATCTCCGCTGGATGGCCAATGTGGGGCAATCCAATGAAAGCGACAACATTCAAGGCGCACTGGAATTGGGTTCACTGTTTGATACGATCGATCAATGCGTGCTGCCGGTGATTTGTGCTGTACATGGTTCTGCCATGGGCGGTGCACTTGGGCTTATGAGTGCATGCGATGTTGTTTTCGCCGACGAAGAATGCAAATTTGGTTTTCGTGAAGTTCGCTTAGGTCTCGTGCCTGCGGTGATTTCGCCGTTGGTCGTCCGTCGCATTGGTCAGTCGGCTGCACGCCGTTATTTTATAACAGGCGAAGTTTTTGGATCCGATGCGGCCAAAGAAATGGGGCTTGTTCATGAAGTCGCCCTTGAAGGCACCGTGATGGAACATGCCACGGCCATGGCATATAATATGAAAAAATGTGGTCCAGGTGCAGTCCGCGAGGTCAAGCTTTTGCTTCGAGGTCTTGCTGATAATTCGTTTCCCGATGTTCGCTTGCATACGGCCCAGTTGATTGCCCGTTTGCGCGCATCTTCTGAGGCCAGCGAAGGCATTGCTGCCTTTTTACAAAAGCGTGATCCATCATGGTGAGCTGCGTTTTGATTGCCAATCGTGGCGAAATTGCATGCCGCATTGTGCGGTCGGTGCGTATGCTCGGGCTCCGTAGTGTTACGGTGTTTACCGAGGTCGATGCGAAAGCACCTCATCGTTTTCTTGCCGATGATGCACGATCACTCGGTGATGATCCCATGGCTTATCTTGATATGCGTGCGATCATCGATGCTGCCCAAAAATCGGGTGCCGATGCCATTCATCCTGGCTATGGATTTTTGTCCCAAAATCCAGATTTTGCCCAAGCATGTCTTGATGCCGATCTCGTATGGATAGGTCCTTCGCCCGATGTGATCCGAGTGCTCGGAGATAAACGTTCTTCTCGCCAAGCGGCTGAACGATCCGGTGTCCCTGTGATCCCAGGTGCTGAAGAGTGCAATACACCTGAGGAAGCCGAAGTGCTGGCACAGCGCATTGGCTTCCCCTTGCTTTTGAAGGCCGCAGGGGGCGGTGGTGGCAAAGGCATGCGGCAGGTCGATGGTCTTGCGGATATTCGTGAAGCCTTTGTTTCAGCTGAACGTGAAGCGCGCAATGCCTTCGGTGATGGTCGTTTGCTTCTCGAAAAATTTATCAGACCTGCGCGTCACATCGAAGTACAAATTTTGGGTGACGCAATTCGGTCTGTGGCAGTAGGCGTTCGCGAGTGCAGCTTACAGCGTCGCTATCAAAAGGTCTTAGAAGAATCGCCTCCACCTTTGCTTGCACACAGTATTTTAAAACGCATTGCAGGGGATGCCGAGCGTCTCATGACCGCCGCTGGCTATAGCAGTGCGGGTACCGTTGAATTTCTGGTAGATGCCGATGGTCATCATTATTTTCTTGAAGTGAATACGCGCATCCAAGTCGAACATCCGGTGACGGAGCTTGTGACGGGTGTTGATATTGTTGCCGAACAAATTCGTATTGCTTGTGGAGGCTCAGTCCACGATGCACCAGAGCCTCGTGGTCATGCCATCGAATTGCGACTCAATGCCGAAGATCCTGCATGCAATTATCTTCCTTGCACGGGTGAAGTACGTATGTTGCGTTGGCCACAGGTGCCAGGTGTTCGGATTGACGCCGGTATTACCGAAGGGTCTTTAATCGGATCTCATTACGATCCGATGATCGCAAAAATTATCGCATGGGGTTCCACGCGCAGTGAGGCCTTGCAGCGTCTTCGTCAGGCGTTGCAAGAATTGGTATTGCTGGGTGTGGGAACCAACCAAGGCATGTTGTTGGATCTTATCGAAGAACCTTGGGTACAGCGCGGCGAGACATTTACCCATACGCTCGAAACATGGTCATGGATCCCGCCAGAAATGCCGGAGATTTATAAAACATTGCATGGCTCTCAAAGCCCATCACATCGCCAAGGCCACAAGACTCACGCTGATCATATTGTAGGGGCGGTTCGTGAACTGCCCTCTAAAACCACTTCTGTTGTAGGGGCGGTTCGTGAACCGCCCTTCAAAATCTCCTCACCCCGAGGCATCTGGGTAAGCGACAGAGGTCGTGTTTATCTACTGCCTTCGGAGGATGATACATCCAGTCGTCAAATTCATCGCAAGCATGGTGTGATTGCGCCCATGACTGGAAAAGTGGTTGCGATTCATGTTCAAGTTGGGGATGTTGTCATTGAGGGCCAAGTGGTGGCCATTCTTGAAGCTATGAAAATGGAATATCGACTTACGGCTCCACATCAGGGCACCGTATCAAAAATTGCGTGCATCGTGGGCACATTGGTCGATCTCGGACAAGCCATACTCATGGTAGATCCATGATCCGTATTGTGGAAGTAGGCCCCCGCGACGGCCTTCAGCACGATCAGCGCATGATCACAACCGAACACAAAATTGCACTTGTCAACGCACTCAGCGTCTCAGGTGTGAGTGAAATAGAAGTGACTGCCTTTGTTTCTGAAAAATGGATCCCACAATTGGCCGATGCCGAGGCTGTTTTTGCGGGGATCACGCGCAACCCAAATATCATTTATTCCGCATTGGTGCCCAACGAGCAGGGGATGGATCGCGCTTTGGCCGCCAACGTTGATAAAATTTCGGTGTTCACTGCGGCGACCAATACTTTTAATCGCAAAAATATCAACACGGATATTGCCGGATCGCTGCTGCGTTTTGCACCTGTCATTAAAACAGCGAAAATTTTTGGAAAGAGCATACGCGGTTATGTGTCCGCCGCATTTTGGTGTCCTTATGAAGGTTACGTAAAGCCTGAGCAAACGGTGTCCGTTGTGGCCGAGCTTCTGGATCTTGGTGTTGATGAAATTTCCATTGGCGATACCATTGGAAAGGCATCACCCGCTGAAGTGAGTGCACTTATTCTTGCATTGAAAGACGTGGTTGCGAGCGATCGTGTGGCGATGCATTTTCACGATACCTACGGTCGTGCTGCGGCCAACGTACGTATATCGCTTGCACTTGGTATTGTTGCATTTGATAGCAGCGTAGGAGGACTGGGCGGTTGTCCTTATGCCCCAGGTGCCCCGGGAAACATTGCAACATCAACGCTTGTCGAAATTATTCGCGATGCTGGTTTTTCATGCGATGTGAAGCTTGACGCATTGGATCAGGCATTAGAAATCATCCGCAATGATTGAACCCGCCTATTGGTTAATGAAGTCGGAACCGGATGTATATTCCATCGATGATTTGTGCCGCGATGGATCCACGCCTTGGGAAGGTGTGCGTAATTATCAAGCTCGAAATTTTATGACATCGCAACGTGTTGGCGATCGCGTCTTGTTTTATCACTCTAATGCCAAGCCACCAGGCATCGTTGGCATTGCCGAGGTAGTGCGTCTTGCGTATCCAGATGCGTCACAATTCTCTCCCGAGTCGCCTTATTTTGATAAAAAAGCGACATCAGATCATCCGCGTTGGTGGCACACGGACATAGGTTACCTTGCACATTTTGATCGCATAATCACACTCGACGAACTGCGTCATACCCCAGAACTCGATGATATGTTGCTTTTTAAGCGCAGTAGGCTCTCAATTCAGCCAATTAATGCTGCTATGTGGCATGTTATCGTTGCACTGCGCAAAAAAATAATGCACAGATGACTTTCAGTGCAATATGACGCATTTTGACTGTGTTGCTTTGCGTCATAAATGCATCTATAGGTGTACCTGTTGGGGTTTTATGGGCTCAACATAACAAACGATTGAACCGGAGTGACACATGCAAAAGAGGGGGAAAGCCGTGAGCCAAGTGGTTGCGTTACAAGAAACGTCACCAACGGCCGTTACCGACAAGGGTGTTATGACGCGATTTTCGGCATTTCAAGATCTTGCAGAACAGCACAGCATTGCCCGATGGGCTTCTCGCTATTTGTCTGAGCAAGTCTACGGTATCCAATCGCCCCATACCCTCGATGCAAAAACACGTGATCTGTCTGGTTTCGTTCAGTGGTTTGTATCGACCAAGGGAAATGGACATATTGAATCGTGGCACGGCGATGATACGCAGGCTTATTTAAAGACTTTGTTGGTTCAGCGACGATCGCCTGCAACCATCAACCGCGTATTCGCTAGTCTTCGCCATTTTGCGCGATGGGTCCATGAACAACCGGGCGCTGTTTTTCGCGAAAGTGGATTGCCAACACGCGGTGTTTTTACGCCAGCGGGCGAAGCCTCGGTACCATCACCGCTTGAAGACAATGAAGTCCAAGTGCTTTTTCATTCGGCCGACAATCTTGTGGCAACCGATAAGCGTCGCAATGCGCGCCCAAGGCGTAATCGTGCACTTCTAGCGATGCTTTTTTACACAGGTCTTCGTGTTTCAGAGATTTTAGCGCTTCGACGCAACCAGTTTGTAGACGATTCGTTGCATGAGGTCGTTCGCAAGGGCAATAAGCGGAAGCATCGCGTGTTGCTTCCACAGATCTGCCGCGATGCGTTGGGCGATTATCTTGCGGTTGAACGCATCAAAGATGATCCAGAGAATCTTGAAGAACCTTTGTTTCTTCCAAGCCGTGGTGCTAAGCCGATGACACGCCAGCAGGTGACCAAAGTTCTTGCGGCCATCGCCCACGATGCAGGGATCACCAATGGCCAGGAGATCGCGATCAATCCATCGCGTTTGCGCCATACGTTGGGTCACACCATTTGGCGCCGAACCGGATCTGCCACCGAGACGGCGTCTGCCTTGGGTTATAGCCGATTACAGTATGCGTTGCGCTATGCAGATCCTCAGGGTCTTGAACATTCCGAAATCTCGGAAAGTGTCGATCTACCCATGCGCAAAGTTTCTTAAATAACACCCACATCTGCACACAACTTTATTCATCCCCCATGCGATAATTCTTACGCCTCGGAGAGGCCCGCCGAGCCGCTGCTGAACAATTTCCTTGGGGGAAGTCGTGACCAAGCAGCTTATTATCCGCGAATATCGAAATGCCATTGCAAGTGCCCTGCGCGAGACACCGGCAGGCCCTGTTGTTTTGGGCGCTAATACCATTAAAAACATCATTGCCTTTGCAAAGAGCAAAGATGCTTTTGATCGTTATGTCTCGTATGGTGTTAAAGACCAAAAGGCATTGTTGCAACCGTTTAGCTCGCTGAGTGTTGGGGTATGGGCTGCACGTCACGATCTAAGCCGCGTGTGCCTGAGTGCAGAAGCGCATGCATTGCTTGTGGCAGAAGCGGCTTCGTGCCGCAAAGAACTTTATGCTTTCCCCGTCTTTGAGGCCCCTGCGCCAGAACCTGTTGTCGATCCACGCGCTGCGATTGATACAGAAGTCAATGCGATTCTTGAAAAAGGAAAAAATCACGGTAGCTACGACAAGTGGCAAGTAAAGACCGACTCCGCCACGATTACCTACCATACGACCGCTTTCGGTGCTCCAGCACCTGCCATGGTTGTGGAAGCCCGCGATTTGATGGTGACGGACAAAACACCTCGCTCGTTGCGCGAAATGGAAGGCACCGAACCCATCAGCATGAAGCGTGGCGATGTCACGGTTGATTTGAAAACCGCATCCAACATCCGCAGTGAAGCCGATTTTCAATTTTTCATTGATGCCGTCAAAGAAAAAAATCTCAAATTTATCGAGTGCATCGATGAAAAATTTGAGAACGAACGCGAGGCGCCTGTACTTCAATGGGTGCGTCGCCAAGAATTGCTACAGAATCTTCGCAGCAAGGCCCAAGAAGTCAAAGTGGCATTTCGAGGTACGCCGAGTGAGCGCAGCAATTTGATCGGTGCCATGGAAACGCTGATCAAGATCACTGAAGGCCTTGGCAATAGCAATCGCAAGATCGCCGTTCGTCATGGTGGCAACGACAATTACTGGCCCTACTGGCGCAATTACGTCAACATTTTGGTTGATCAGCACAAGTCATTGATGGCTCGTGCCGATGCATGCGATGTTCCTGCTGAAAAAGCAGAGTTGCTTGCGAAAGCTGAAAGCTACGCGCAAATGATTATAAGTGTTCGCCGTGAAAAAACGGTGAACAGTTATGACCGTTCTATCAACGAACGCGACTTTGAAGAGTCCACGGGTATGGCGGTGGTGTTCCTTAACACTGCGGATAAAACAGATGTCACCGGTGCGCGTGTTTCGATGGCCAAGACAAGCACAGTTTCTGCGCCTGTTTATGAGCTTCTTTCCATCCTCATTGATGGTAAAAAGGTCAATGTTTATCGTGATGGAGACAAATTATTCTTTGACGCACCGAAGATGGACAATGACGGCAACGAATTGACCGAAGAGCAAGTGAAGCTCGTGACTTCACGCCTTCTTACGTCCTCCGACATTAAATCGTCTATTGGATTGCGTCCTACCGACAAACCCATTGCAAAATTCTCATTCGATTGGGACAGCAACCTTCGCATCAACGTGGCCTTGATTGACATTGGTTGGTGGGGTCACTGCCATAATGAAGCACCGGCCAATGCTTCTGCCATCGATGTTCGTCGCAATGTACATCTGCTCACGTTGGATCCAAGCATTGCCCCAGGGGTTGCACTTGAGACGGCAGGTCGTGAACAGGCATGGAGTGCTGTTGGATCGTTGCTTGAAATCGCAACGGACGGCTTTGTGAATGCAGCAAATCCACGATTTGCTGTGAATGGCATTGAAGAAACTGCTTTTGAAGGTGAGCGTAATAACGGCCGTGGCTTTATGCAGCTTAAGCTTGCCAATGGCCAAACCAAAACATTGTCGGGTGTTGTTTCCTCATTGTATCAGCCCTACAGCACCGACGCAGCAGACGAAGAACCCAAATCCTACGAATCCAATACTGAAAACGAGTGGGGCTCTTCGTATTCCGATCCGTTTAAACAGTTTCAACCTATGCGGCGTGTCAAAAATGCCGATGGGCATTTTGTGCTTGAACCCAATCCGCTTAACACCGGTGCACGTTATCAAGAAAAAGATCTGCAAGGGCTCAAAGTCAACAATACCCATTTCAGTATTGATGTAGAATACGATGGTATGAGCGCAACGGGCGAACCCGAAGCGGTGCGTGATACGCGCACCATCGATCCCAAGGGCAAACTTCCAAGCGCCGAGAATACCGAAGGACTCGATCCACTCGAAGTCAAAGGGTACGTGCTGATCGAGATGGAGGCCGATTTTGATGACAAAACGGCTCTTGAGCATTGGTACAGTGCACGTGATAAAGCCTATGTTTCGCGTGATGTAAAATGGGAAGGTACTGAGCGCAAAATTGTCTCAGAAAGTGCCCCACAGCCTGTTAATGATATTAGTTTGATCCAAGAAACGGGTTACGATTCGGTCATCGAATTGCATAACTTCTTCAAAGATCGTTTGGTGAAGAGCCATACCAACGATATTACAGCGACCAAAGCGGTTTGGAATTACACAAAAACCGGCATTCAAATGGATCTGGTGGATGTTAATCGTGCCACCGACAAAGAAGGAAAGCCTGTCACATACCTGACATACAAAGTTCCTATGTCAACCATGGGTGGCGATATTGAGATGGATTACACCATCATGCTCGACCGCATGGGCAATGAAGTGGCCGAGTATGCTGACAAGGCGATGGTCGACTTTGCGTTTGAATGGGTTCGCAAAGTGTGCGCCATGGCCACCGATATTACCAATGGATTTAGTCGGACCACGGCAGTTTCTAAATATGCACTTGAGAATGGTTCTGCCGTCGATAGCCGAATTTATCGCGAGGGCAGTGGGGCACCTGTCACGAAAGAAGCCGTTGTTACAGCGATGATTGCAGGTCTGACCCGAACGGTGTTCCTTGCAAGTTGCGATGATGCCATCGGCGCGGATACCGGTGATACCTATGCGATCGCACGTCTCAACGGTGAAGTGATCACGGTCACCAAAGCAGAGTTTGATAAACTCGTGAAATTGCATGAGCAAATGTACAATCTTACACATCCAGAAGCTGTTGTGCCTGTTCATCGCGATGTTACGCCCGCGGTTCGCGGACGTGCGGCTGAGCCTGAGACAATGACAGCCTAATTTGTGTTGTGTTGCACAGGGCGGCGGGATGGACACTGACCGCCGCCCTTTTTTTCGCCGAAAGGTTTTCTTATGTCTCTTGCGTACCTTTCACTCATCGAACAACAAGCAAAGCGTTTTATTCGCGAGAAACTTTCTCCGAATGATCCTTCAAAATTTCGAAAACAAGCCGAATATGGTGTTTTAGCCATTCCTACGGCCCAAAAAGCGGTTGAAGAAGGCAATGAATACCAGCGCACCGAAGGTTATCAATTGCTTGGTGACATTTTTCGTTTTCATGCCGTCTCGTTTGATGCACTCAATTGGTTGGTGCAAAAGTACCGCCATCTTGCACATGGCGAAATGACCCAAGAGCGTTTGGCGGCGCTTTATGCACTGGGTTCTTCCGGTTATCCAAATATTCTTATCACCAACGTGCCGCTTTTGATGTCGAATAATGTGCGTGCGGCCGAATCGGCATGTTTCTTGTTTGGTTTTGCGCAATGGACACCCTCACTCGATGCACTGACGGCCGTTGCCGAAATTGCAGCACCTGCTGTTACCATTTCGGCCATTTGGGCCATTGGAAATATTGGTGGTGATGAGGCGGTGGAACACCTTGTGCGTTTGCGTAATAGCGGTAAGTCCCTCGAAGATATCGTTCTTGCATTGGGAAAATGCAATTCAATCAAAGCGATGATCCCGCTTGCTGAAATTTGTTGCGAAGTTGAATCGTCCCATATTCCTGACGTCATGCATGCGATGCTTTGCGTGATTGAATCCACACAAAGCCATGACGTGGATCTAGGTGCCAATCTGCGCGCAAGGGTTGTGGAGGCATGTCGCCCCTTTTCGCAAGATGAGCATGCCGAAACAGCATTTGGTGCGTTGTCATTGCTTGGCTTTTTAGGTGAGCGCATCGATCGATGCGATGTAGAAGCTTCGATGGGTTTTAGACCTAAAAACTTATTTGATGCTTCGTCCAGAAGTAGTCATTCCAATGGCCGTATCCCGACGTTAAGCAACTTGCTTACGCGGAACTGATGCATCGGTAGCCCCACGTACAATTTGCAAATCCACTGGATCTGATTTGCTTTCACTCTCCATGCGTTCCATTACGCCATGACCTGTATTTTCAATCAGATCTTGATGGTATCGCACCCGAGGCAGAGCCATTTCTAACCATTGTTCCAAAAGTTTTCGACGCTCAGGAAATCGTTTGGCCTGTCGCAAAAGAATTTCAGCCGCGGTCGCATCAATCAAAATTTTGGTGAAGTTTTCTGCATGAACAAGTGCCATGCGAAAATCTTGTTTAGGATCCCATTTCTTGAATGTGCTGATAAATTCAGCCACGGAATGTGCATTGGCGCCAGCCCATTTTTCTTTGGCAACACGCATGAGCAATGTTTGTTGCACCGAATATACAGCGGCTTTAAGTTTATACACGCCGCGCTCAAGGCTGTCTGTTGAACGAAGTGCCTTAAAGCGAAGTCCCGCTGCCTTCTGTAAAAATCTTTGTGGATTGGCCACAGCAAATCCCATGGCGTCTTTAAACGCCATTAAACACTGGATCTGGCTTGTTCCTTCATAAACAGGCATCACCAACGCTTCGCGGAGAAGCCGTTCGGGTGCGTAATCTTTCGTATAGCCATTGCCACCGTGGATCTGCATGGCCATGCGGCTCATCCAAACCGCTTGTTCTGATGCAAAGTATTTGATCAGCGGCGTAAGTTTACGTGTACGACGCTTCATTTTTCTTGTTCGCTTTGCTGCATCGGGTGTTTGCGGTGTGCTAAGCGCTTTTGCATTATATTCCGACATGACGTAGCGCTCGTGACAAATGGCTGCTTCCATGCACATGGCGCGCATGGCTTTGATACCTATGTCCATTTCGTGCAAATAACCTGCAATTAAGCCGTGCCGTGCGATAGGCAATCCCATGGTCACACGATCTTCGGCATAATCTTTGGCCACACGATAAGCGTTTTCACAAAGACCAATGCCTTCAAATCCCACGGTGATGCGTGCATGGTTCATGATTTTAAGCATCAGCTTAAATCCATCGCCTTCGTTACCCACCAATTGGGCTTCGCTGTTGTCGTAAACCAACGAGCATGTTGCCGACGCATGGTGTCCAATTTTTTCCTCAACGCGATCGATTGTTATATTGCGAATAATTTTTCCGTCACGCCTTAACTCCTGCGGTACGAAAAACAACGAAATAGCATCCAGATCTTCACGGTCATCTGTTTTCGCGAGAACAAAATGAAAGGGTGCATGCCCCGAGGTGATGAATATTTTGTTTCCGGTGATGCGCCAACTGCCATCCGCTTCTTGCGTCGCACGGGCTTTGATGCGGGTAAGATCGCTCCCAGCGCTCGGTTCGGTCAGATCCATGCTTCCCCAGCCGTTACCCTCTGCACATTGGCGGATCTCTTCTTCCCAACGGGTTTTTGTGACGTTACCGTCTTTGTCAAATGTCACACCATTTTCATTGAGTGCATAGTGCAGCAAGGTGCGTGCGCTCGACGCATAAAACCCAAAATGTGTCATGCTCGATACACATGCGCGGCCGATGATTTCCATCAGCATAAAATAAATAAGATCTGGGCAATTCATGCCGCCAAATTCTCGTGGCGAGCACACCCCAAACACACCCATTTCGCGGAGTTGGTCAAAAATTGCCTTTTGTGTCGGACTTTCCTGTACCACCCCATCTTTAAGATGCGTACCCTCCAGATCCATTTTGGCAGCCTGAGGGGCAATTTGCTCTGAAACGAACTCGCCCATGAGATCAATAATGCTTTTGTAGTTCTCTGCCGTTTCTTTCCAATCGGCTGCTGCATCTGCGGCTTTCCCGTTGCGTTCAAGCAGGGCCACCAGTTCGCGCCAATCGATATAATGCTCAAAATAAAATTTGAGGTCTTCGTTGTCGGCATAGAAATTAGCCATTATGGATGTCCTTTCCAAAGAGAAATCTTAAGCGGCGATTCTATACTGTGTGCGGGTGAAATTTGCGCTTTTGGGCGAAGTATTTTTGATTTAATCAAAGAATAAAAAACAAGTCATATTGTTAATATGGCGCGTTTTTTTGATGCAGAGAAAATCAAAAAGACAAAGTCCAAAAGTGCAAATTTCACCCGCGCACAGTATATTGCCTCTGTAAATTGGGTTGAGCATTGCATGCTTGAAAAATGCCGGTCAAGTTCAAGCAACAATTCTCCGAGAATGGCTTGAACGAAAAAGTAAGTGTTCATGCTGCACTTTTTGATTGACCTTACTGGCGAGTGTCCCTATAAGCGGCATCCACACCGGTCGCGCCTGCGACTGAGTAGGTCCTTGACAACTGAATAACAAGCTAGAAATAAAAATTTCCACATTTTTATTTGACGTGATGTGCGGGTCAGGAAATAAATAAAAACCAAGTTTAATTGGAGAGTTTGATCC
>SYDY01000057.1 GCA_005801425.1 Bdellovibrionales bacterium
AATAATACAAGGGCCTCTTTGGAATCTGTTGCCCAGTCGCGTCAATTTATCGCACGATTTCATGCTGAAAAAGCATTGCCAGTGTTGGATGCGACCACCGCGTTAGAGGCACATTGGAAAAAAAGCCAGCCGGTGAGCAAGGGTCTTCTTGATTGTCCTTCTCATGTGAGCGCATTTCGAAAACTTTGCGCATTGCTTGGTAATAAAAATAAAAAATCCGAAGGAAAGTCAGTCGCAGCACAAACCAGACAATTGTTCTTTTCGTCCATCGCAGCGTGTCTAGAGCATGATCCTGTGATGTTGACGCACGTCGCATTGCGTGAAGAACGCGCGTTGTTATTTCCGGCTGTTCAGACGTCAAAATCCAATCGCAAACCACCGACAACCATCGAAATTCAATCCGGTATGCGCGACGTGCAATCGATTGAAGCCACAAGCCGCGCCATGGCCATTAAAACCGTGATAGGTCTTGCACGGCGTGTGGCCGATTTGGCGGGCAGTGTGTTGTGCTCCGATGTGATGGGTTCGTTGAGTGCACCACGCGATCGCGGTGAAGCCCCAGCAATGCTTTCCGAAGCAGTGCGTGCATTGGCGTCTCGGGGTGTGTCGTACGAAGATGCCAAGAAATTTTGTGCATTGATTGCCGTACAAACATCCCATCCGTGCCAGCCCATCAGCGAAGCCAGTTGGCGTGTTTTAAGCGACATCACCGGCGCGTTGTTGGCGGGTGTTACGGGTGCATCATCCCAAGAAAAATCGTTAGAAACCATTCAGACGGGCTTTGCACGCCTTTTGTCCATGTCGGCCGACGAACATGGTCATGATTTAGGTCCATCGCTGTCGACCACGGAAGATGGTTTTTACGGCCATCGTCTGCGACTGCAGAGCTCACTTCTGTACAACGATCTCCAAGGAAAAATCACAGCCCATATGTGGGCCGAACAAACATTGCGTGAAGTGCTTGGCGATGTGTATGGCGACGTTGCTTATAACGATCCCCATATTCTCGCACTTGAGGATGAATTTTGGGATTATGATTTTGACGGTCGAAAACCTGCACCGTCGGATGTCATGCCGGATGTGATCCGTGATCATGGTGTGCGAAACGCTGCGGCCTATGGTGCGATGTTGGATGGATTGCTCGCGTTTTTCCCAAAAGGGCCTGTGGGTGATGTTTTAAAAGCCAAGCAAACGCTTGAAGCGGCAAAGAAAGATCATCAAAAAATTGATGAGGCACTTGTTCTTTTGCGTAATCTGAATCGTGTGCACGGACGCTGGATTCATCCCATCTCCCATGAACCGGTTTTTGCTTCAACGCTTGTGTCGCTTCTTGCATCACTTCGTGATGCAACGGTTCGACACGGTTTGACCCACGGTAGTCAAATACGCGAAGAATCGGAAATATCGTTGGCAGCAACCCGTGCAGCAGTTCGCCAAGTGGGTGATCTTGCAGTGCACGATGATGCCCAAGCGGCCCATCGGTGGTTGTGTGGGTTTGAGCTTTCGCCCTTACCTGGAAGTGAAGAAGAAAAGCAGGTTGTTCTTTTTTTGCGGCGTGAGATTGAACAGCTTGTGCAACAGGGCGGCTTGACTTTAGGCCATCGGGGCCAGATGGATGCATGGTTGCATCGTATCGAAAGTATGCAACCGAGTCCGTCGGGGGCAACAGGCGATCGTCGTGCGAAAATGATTTCGTTGATACAATGGCTGCAAGCGCAGCGTTTGGAAGGTGCAGATCCGCAAACCATCGCGCAAGTGGTCATGTCTGAATTTGGCAATGCCAATGGTCCTGTGGAGTTTATGGCGGGTGCGTATGTTCTTGCTGCGTGCGGTATGAAGCCTGAACTTGTTTGCCCGCTCAACGAAGATATTAAAAACATCGATGATTTTGTGATCACCATCAAACGTATTCGCGATATATGTGGCCAATGGCCATTTTCTGAATTGAGGGTGATGTTTGCACTTAGCGATACGGCCAAGCGTTCGGGGGCTCTTGCGTGTCGCGCGGCATTGCGGCGCGTGTCCCATGACTTGGCCGAATTTGCAGAACAAAATCCGTCGCTCAAATTAAACGTGTTTTTTGGCGGTGGTGTTTGCGCAGGCCGCACTGTGCGCGACAGCCACGATGAAAGTGGCATGGCCGCCATCAAAATGGGGCTCGACTCAAGGCTTCTCGCAACGCAGATCCGCGAGACGGTGCAGGGGTTTAAAGAATTCTTGTTGCGATTGGCACCGCCGGTGCGGGCGCAATTTGTGCTCATGAATATTGCTGCACGGATGAGTACCGTCGATGCTAAAAACGAATCTAAGATCGCTCTCGATGTTATTTGGAACGATATTGCCGCCGTACAAGAAGAAGCGCATAAAGCATTGTTGGCAGGGGCATGGGTTCCCGGCTTGCAGGAACTCCCTCCAGGTTGGAATGCCGAAAAATTTGCCCGATTTCATGATTTGATCAATTTGGGCACAATGCCTGGCGTGGGCAGTGATCGTTACACCACCCGTTGGAATCGCGCCAAAGCGGCTTCAGGCAAACCGACACCGATGGATGATCGCCGCGCCATTGGCGTACAAATGGCCCAACGGTTGCTTGGACCCCAGTATACAGTCATTTTGGGTATCAATGCTGGCTTGCGTGAGGTCATTGCCAAAGATGGGCTTGCGGCGATACGCGCGCTGCTCAATCCACAGAGCCCATCGTTTGATTATGCCATGGCCGATCAGCTTCGTATTGTTGCCAGAGCACTCATGGACATGGATTGGAATGTGTCCGATGAAGCCATGCGCGTGCTTGGCGATTCCGATGCGGGTTTGCCCCGTGCCATGGCCCAGACCGTATACTATGGATTTAAACGCGATGCTGACGATTTATTGAAAACACTTGTGACATTGTTTGAAATTGAACCACAACCGGGGACAGACAAACAACGTCTCAACACCGCGCTTGGTGCAAGTTTTGTTCGAAGTTACAAAACGGACAAAGCATCCAGCGCATGTATTCGTACGGAATTGGTGCTGTGGGAAGGCTGGCGGCGTGTGCAAACCAATATTGCACTGGCATCTCAGGCCCTTGGCAAGCCACGTGATGTGCCCAAACGTGCGGATGTTATTAAATATCTTGTAGCGGCGGTCAAAACCGTTGCAGCACTTTGTCCTTCAGCACAGCACCGTATGGAAAATTTGTGTTCAAATATTGAGCACATGTCTGTGCATGATTCAGGAGAAGAGGGCGATGCTTCTGGATTTCGGACCAAGACTGAAAGAATCATCGATGTGCTAAATATTGAAGGGCCCTACCGGCAGAATGCTCATTTTGCGAATGACGAAGCCGCGAGGGAAGATCTTGCTGTGTATGCTCATGTTGAATCCAGCGATCTAATGAAAGAACTTCCTCGCCTGATGATCTCCCGTTTGCTCACCGCCTTCGCAGGCGTCGTCGGCCCCGGGTAATTTAAAATCGTAATCTTATTTTTCATATCTAGGGGCGCTTCGCGAAGCGCCCGTGCGGCCTTTAATTCAAAAATTTATCGGGCGGTTCACGAACCGCCCTTACAAAAGACGCCTGCTCGATTGGCTGTTTTTTTGGTTTTTTGAACGAGTTAAATGGGGACATTCCAGAATTACGCGTCAAAAGTTCTTTTTCTGGCACTATTCTTGCACTCATTAATATTTTGGAAACAGGAAGTACTTAGCAATAATAATGCCAGAAAAAGAACTTTTGACGCGTAATTCTGGAATGTCCCCATTTATTCGCGTATGAAATCACCATGCGCGTGTGTGTGGTTGGAACTGGATATGTGGGCCTTGTGACGGGGACGTGTTTGGCTGATTTGGGGCATCACGTATGCTGTTATGATGTTGATGCTGCCAAGCTTGCAAAGCTCCGGGCGGGGCACATTCCGTTGTATGAGCCGGGTCTTGAGGATGTGCTTGCCCGCGCAACCCGCAGTGAGCATTTAAAATTTAGTACCGATCTTAGAGAAGCCCTTCACGATTGTGAAGTTTGTTTTATTGCCGTGGGTACACCACCTGGTGAAGATGGTTCAGCGGATCTCACCCATGTGCTTGCCGTGTGCAAAGACATTGCTGCGACGATGACTGCGCGACTTACCGTGGTGGTGAAGTCAACCGTTCCCGTGGGGACATGCGATCTGGTGCGCGAAACACTGCGCAGTTACTTAAAAGCACGCGGTGCGGTGATCCCTTTTTCTGTGTGTTCCAATCCGGAATTTTTAAAAGAAGGTTCGGCGGTGGATGATTTCATGCACCCCGATCGTATTGTGGTTGGATGCGACGACGCCGAATGTGAAGCGGTGATGCGTGAGTTGTATCAACCGTTTGTGCGTATGGGACGTCGTTTGTTTGTGCTGGATATTCGTTCATCGGAAATGACCAAATACGCCGCCAATGTGATTTTGGCGGCACGTATTTCGATGATCAATGAAATAGCCGGGATCTGCGAGCGGGTAGGGGCCGATGTGATGGCGGTGAGACAAGCCGCAGGCGCTGATCGCCGCATTGGAACTGCATTTTTGTATCCTGGTGTTGGCTATGGCGGATCGTGTTTTCCCAAAGATGTGCCTGCGTTGATCCGTCTTGCCGAAGATCATGGCGTAGAAGCGCGTATGCTGCGTGCAACCCAAGAAACCAATCTGGCACAGCGAGAAGTCATTGCTGATGCCGTACTGCGCCGTTTTGGACCCGATCTCTCCGAGAGACGGGTGGGTGTTTGGGGTCTTGCTTTTAAATCGATGACCGACGACATCCGTGAATCGGCCGCGATTGTTGTGATCGAACGATTGTTGCATGCAGGTGCAACGATTGTGGCCCATGATCCGGAAGCTGCCGAAAATACCCGGCGCTACTTTGCGGATAACAACAAGATCTCATTTGTGACTGCACACGAAGATGCCGTCAAAAATGGTGATGCCTTGCTTGTGATGACCGAATGGCCTTGTTATCGCTCTCCCGATCTTGCAGAACTTGTGGCATCTATGCGAACACCCGTGGTTTTTGATGGGCGCAATATTTACGAACCCGATGCCATGATTGATGCTGGATTTGAATACCGTTGTATTGGTCGTGGTATTTATGGTTGCAACGCGCCGATGAAAGCGTCGTGGGCGGCGTAAGGTATTGTTCAGGTGTCCTATTGTAGGGGCGGTTCGTGAACCGCCCTATTGGAGTTTGATTCAAAGGCCGCATGGGCGCTTCGCGAAGCGCCCCTACCTCTGAAAAATAAATGACACCGTAGCAAGGCTTGGTACTTTTTCAGACGTTGGCGAAGGATGTGAAAAAATGGGAGATTGTGATTTAAAATTCGGTTTATCACATGACATCATGAATGACTTTTGCAACGTGTTTTCTGCTTATCAAGAAATCGATCATGTTGTTGTTTTTGGGTCACGTGCAAAAAATACGTTTCAAGATGGATCGGACATTGATCTTGCCGTCTTTGCGCCCACCATGTCACACGACCGTTTTTCGCAGCTTTGGAATCAACTGGACGAATTGCCATTGATTTTTAAATTGGATGTTTTGCACTGGGACTCTCTTGGCAATCAGCCACTGAAAGAAAAAATCCTGCGTGATGGTCGGAAAATCTATCCGATTTCGGCAGATCAATGAAATGGACCCGCACCTGATAACCTGATGCCGATCAATGCGGGGCGATAGATCTTCTCGTTTGGAGTCGTTTGTAAAGCTTTTTTTGAGAAATCTTTTTAGGCCATGAACCTTGCTGCGTTTCGTATCTCGCAAACAATTCCTGACCTTTTTCAATCATGCATGTGGTGACCAACATGGGCCATTTGGATTGTGACGCGTCGAGCACAAATTCACAATTGTTGGACTGGGTTTCGTGCATGGCTGTGTTGACGCATGCCGCAAGAGACTTGATACGCACGGAATCGTCGGCAGGGGAGTGAACCCATGCATCGATGTACGTGTCTTCGCCTACTTTGAGTGTCCACTGGGCATTGGCATAAGGCAATACGCGAACTCGTAGCGTTCCGTCGGCGTTAGGTTTTGATGAAAGGATTTCAAGCGCGAGGCCGTTGTAGTCACGCCATTTGGGATCTGAAGCATCGTTGACACAATACATGGTTTCGCCTGGGTTTTCGGGATCGGGCATGGGAAGGACCCATTGCTCTGGGATCCGTTTGATTTCCTTTTCTTCGACCCTGTAGTGTTTTTCAAATTGCTTCTGATTAAGAAATTCTCCAAAATAGGGTGCAATCAGGGTATTTTTTCTGATTCTTTCCCGCGCAAAAAGTCCCCATCCCTTTTTTTGTTCCCACCGGAGTTCGCAGAGTTTCAATGTATCTTCGAATGAAGGGATACCGTTCTCCATTTCTGTACGTGAAATGTGGATCTTTGCCGATTTACAGTCTTCACGCAGTGTTTGAGCAACAAGGGGAATGTCTTCATCGGAATAGGGAAATGCAGAAACCCAAGCCCCATTGTAGGGGCGTGTCATGATTTCTCGTGTGAGCGCGTCGAGGGGTTTCGATGCATCCGGGGGTGTTGAATAGAGGGGATGCAAGGGTTCTTCGAGAACAATCGATGGATTGCGTGCGCGAGAGAGGCGCGTGGTTGGTGTGGAAGATGAAGCCATAAGAAAATCATATACGATATTATGTTGTCCCCGTGTAGGGGTCACGTGTTTACTGTTAACACTGCACTGCGTCTTTAATTTTCCGTCTTTAATTCTCAACGGTAAACACGTGACCCCATGCATTGAAACCGGTACAAGGGCCCATGCGCTACCAGCCCGAACAATTTGAAGCCCATTGGCAAAACGTGTGGGAAGAGAAGGGTGCATTTCGTACGCCCCAAGATCTGGCCACGCTTCAAAAGAAACCCAAATATTACGTTCTCGATATGTTTCCTTACCCGTCGGGTTCTGGGCTTCACGTAGGGCACCCCGAAGGCTACACCGCAACCGATGTGGTGGCGCGCCACAAACGTGCCCAGGGCTTTCATGTGATGCATCCCATGGGATGGGACGCTTTTGGTTTGCCCGCCGAGCGTGCGGCGGAGCGCGAGAATATTCATCCAGCAATTATTACAAAACGCAATATCGATAATTTCCGTCGCCAAATCAAACGCCTTGGATTCAGTTACGATTGGCAGCGTGAAGTAAGCACCACCGATGAAACGTACTATCGTTGGACTCAGTGGATCTTTTTAAAGCTCTACGAAAAAGATCTGGCATATCTTGCCGAAGTGCCTGTGAATTGGTGCCCTGCGCTTGGCACGGTGCTTTCCAACGAAGAAGTCAAAGACGGTGTTTATGTTGAAACCGGCGATCCTGTAGAACGCCGCAACATGCGTCAATGGATGCTTAAGATCACCGCCTATGCCGAACGTTTGCTGGATGATTTGGATCTGCTCGATTGGCCCGAAAGTGTCAAAGATATGCAACGCCATTGGATTGGAAAATCCCATGGAGCCCATGTGTATTTTGCAATCGCGGGTTATCAAGGTCGCCTTGATGTGTTTACCACACGGCCCGATACCTTGTTTGGTGCCACCTATTGTGTGCTCGCGCCTGAACATCCGTTGGTGCAAAACATCACCACGGAAGCCCAGCGCGAGGCTGTCAATACATACATTCGCGAGACCAACAGCAAAAGCGATCTTGCGCGTACCGACTTGGCGAAATCCAAAAGTGGTGTTTTTACAGGGGCGTATGCACTCAATCCTGTGAACGATACACCGATCCCTATTTGGGTCGCCGATTATGTGTTGATGGGCTACGGCACCGGTGCCATCATGGCGGTTCCTTCCCATGACGAGCGCGATAACGAATTTGCAAAACAGTATGATTTGCCAATTGTGCGTGTTGTGGATGATTTAGGTTTTCTCGAACATTCAGACTTTTTAGATGGTCTCGGTGTTGAAGAAGCAAAAATAAAAATTATCGAATGGCTTGAGTTTAACAAACAGGGCAAAGGCACGGTGCAATATCGTTTGCGCGATTGGTTGTTTTCACGTCAGCGATATTGGGGCGAGCCATTTCCCATTGTTCTTTTGGACGACGGTACCCACGTGGCACTTCCCGAAAGTGCATTGCCCGTCACATTGCCACCGATTGATGCCTACAAGCCGACCGAAACAGGTGAACCGCCGCTCGCTCGCGCGGGTGATGCATGGCTGATGGTTGAACTTCCCGATGGACGGCGTGGCATTCGCGAAACCAATACGATGCCGCAATGGGCAGGATCATGTTGGTATTATTTGCGCTATCTGGATCCACACAACACCAAAGCTGCTGTAGCCCGCGATTTGGAACAATATTGGATGCCGGTCGATCTCTACATCGGCGGTGTTGAACATGCGGTCTTGCATTTGTTGTATTCGCGTTTTTGGCACAAGGTGTTGTTTGATTGCGGTGTGGTGAGCACCCGTGAACCGTTTCAGAAATTATTCAATCAGGGCATGATTTTGGCGTACAGCTATCGCGATGCCCGCGGTAAATATTACGGCCCCGACGAAGTGATTGAAAAAGACGGTTTGTGGTTTACACACGCAGGCGAACCTGTGGCCACGCAGTCCGAAAAAATGAGCAAGTCCAAGCTTAATGTGGTGAACCCTGACGACGTCATCGATCGCTACGGTGCCGATGCCATGCGCTTGTATGAATTGTTCATGGGGCCTTTGGATCAAGTCAAACCTTGGCAAATGACCGGTGTTGAAGGTGTGTATCGCTTTTTGCAACGCGTCTGGCGTTTGGTGGTGAATGAGCTTACCGGCGAAATCGTTGTAGGGGCGGGGCTTGCCCCGCCTCTGCTTGAAAAACTCCTCCACCGCACTATCAAAAAAGTTCACGAAGACACCGAGCTTCTTCGTTTCAACACCGCCATCAGTCAGATGATGATTTTTGTGAATGAAGCGACGGCTCATACACCGTTACCACGTTCAATCTTAGATGTGTTTTTGCGTTTGCTTTCACCCTATGCGCCGCACATTGCCGAAGAGCTTTGGTCGCGTCTTGGTTTTGAGGGATTGTGTTGTGCCCAAGATGCGCCCAAGTTTATTACATCCATGTGTGAAGACGACACCATCACCATCGTCTTTCAAGTCAACGGCAAGCGGCGTGCGGATTTGGTTGTTGAAAAAGGCCTCGACAAAGCAGCCCTTGAACAATTGGCGTTGAGCGATCCCAAAGTAATCAAGCACCTAGAGGGCAAGCCCCCCAAACGTGTGATTGTGGTGCCAGGGAAGCTTGTGAACATCGTGTGTTGAGTTGCTGCCCGGGGGGGCATCTGAAACGTCATTCCGGCGAACCCATTATTTTTCTGATGTAGGGGCGCTTCGCGAAGCGCCCGTGCGGCCTTTGATTCAAAATTTTATCGGGCGGTTCACGAACCGCCCCTACAGAAGAAAAAGGTGTGACATCGTTACGTCAGTGTGAGTGTGTTGAGTTTTATAAAATATATGTTATGACAAACACGTGAAGATCGCCCAAACATCCGTTGAATTTGAAGCCTATTGTAAACGTATTTCAGGCCTTGTTTGTCCTGCTGTCCCTGTGTCGGTAGAACAGGGAGAAAGACCTACCTGTGGCCTTGAGGCCCTTGCCATGGTCATGCGGGTGGAGGCGCCCAAATATCACCCCAAGCCGCCTGTTCCTTTGGCGCGTTTTGGCGATCGATTTGGTGCTCGCTTTCCAGGGCATGCTCCGGTGGGCGAACCCAAAAAAGATTTCTGGCCCAGTCTTCGATTTATAGCGAAGCATATGGTGAAACCGGCATCGCGCGAAGGCGAAATGTTCGATGCCAAAGCGATGGTGGATGTTGCCGCCACCGCAGGCTGGTCGGCCCATGTTGAAATCACCACGCGTGAGTCCTTTGTTGCCGATGCAAAAACGCTTCTTGATGCCGGGAAAACACCCTTGGTTGCATTGTTTATGAATTTTAGTGAGCGCGTTTGTCGGCCTGTCTACGACGACAAACATGAAGAATCAGAAGCCCATTGGATGATTTTAATCGGTTACGGGCGCGATAAAGGACGTGATGTTTTTTTGTTCACCGATTCGAGCTGTAGCTATTACCAGTGCGAAGCGGACGCCATGGCGAAATCTTCCGATGCCATGCAAAAAACAGGTGCCCATAAAGACAAAGGCATGTGCTTGATTTCACTCGCGCGCATCAAAAATCGTTTTGTTGTCCTTGATGAACCCCTGCATGGTTTTGATCTTGCGTTGCTTCAAGAAAAAGCGGTGGCCCTCGATCTTAAACTTGCACGCAAGCAGGTGCTCCGAAAATCCATGTTGCACCGTGCAGTCGTGAATGAAGCGACGAGTGCAAACGAGCCGGCGACGGTGAAGCAACTTTTGCGCCGAGGTCATGATCCTGATTCTAGGACGCCTTCAGGCGAAACGGTGCGATCCGAAACCCTTGAGATGGGAAAAAATGGTGCGGATATCGCGTTGCTATTGAGTGAGAAAAAACATCATCCTGTGGAGAAACGCAAGGCTGAGAATGATGACCCTGTTCGGCGGAGTAGACGTAAAAGGCGTGAATCCAGTCGCTTGATGTAGTTCCCACGTCATGCGTGCAACGCAGCAAGACGTAAACGTCAACATTCAACACGTGACACCATCCGACGACACCATTCGACCATCCGAGTTTTACCAAACATAGGAAAGCCCAAGTGTCGTCAGCAGTAATTCATTGATGTGTATATCGGTGACGGCAAAAAATCCGGCTGTCGTAACCCCCTCTCCCGTGAAATAGAGGCGATAGCCAATGCCTGCGACGGCAAATAAACCAGCCGATGGATGATTCGATGGCCGCCAAAGGGCGACGCCCAGATGGAGCATATTGCCGAACGATACGCGTTCAATTTTCTGTTCGAGGTACGTATAACCGACTTCGGTTCGGATCCCGATGCTCATAGGAACACGCCATTTGCTCGTCAACACAACGCCCCCAAAACCGTATCCGCCCATAAAATTCATGCTGTGGGTGGGGAGATCAGTATGCCATGTGTGTTGCCCTAATTCAGTGCCGACACCCACATGCAGGCGAATGGCATCGGCTCTGCTGAGACGAAAGGTTGCTGCAAGTTCAAGACGCGAGCCCAAAGAATCTTGGGTCGGTACGCCATAGGAGACGGCTTCTGTGTGAATCGCAAAACCTACGCGCCTAAGTTTAAGGGGCTTGGAAGAGACCACGCTAGGGGGTGTAATTTCCGAGTCCCTAAGCGTCTCCGCGTGGGCCGATGGGCTGTATAGGGCTAGAAGAGAAAGAGCGAGCAAAGCAATTCTAGTGAACATCGCGCCATTCCTCCGTGTGTTGATTTTAGACTAATGTCTTTATGACGCTAATGTCTAGGTCGCCCATACTCTCACTGAATTTGGGGGGTAGGGCCTGGTGGGCGGAGCCGTGATGTGCCTGTCGCCTACTGTGGGTGTATCACCATAGATGTTGATTGTTTGTTTCAGCCAAGTCGCGTGGTGCGTGAATGCGCCGCTTGACTCGGAGCTAAAGCACCCGAGATTGCGCGGCGATCTGTTCAAACGTGACACCATCCGCCTGTTACCGATACGCCTCACGCCTATGCGCCACACGGACAATCTCGATGCGCAGTACATTGCCATCGACTTCATACAGAACGCGGTAGAGCCCCACACGGATGCGATAGGCATCGCGTCCAGAAAGTCGGCTTGACCCGGTGGGATACGGGTTATCTCGCAGGGCTTCGATGGCTGTGACAACACGACGTCTTACTCCGATGGGCAACCGTAAAATATCCTTTTCCACCGATTTTCGGAGTTCGATACTATAGGTCACCGTTGGCTCTCAATTCGGCGACGAATGCTTCAAAGGGGCGGGTAGGCTCGTTTTTACGGTCTTCTAGGGCATCAATATCGTCGGCGTCTTCGGCAAGAAGCAATGTGACAGCTTCGTTGACCAACTGGGAAATATTGTGACCTGTCTCTGCTGCTTTAAGACGAAGGCCTTTGCGCAAGTGGGGCATAATATAGACAGTCGTACGTTCTGGTTCGGTCATAGGGGAAAGTGTAACGCGATAACGTTAAAACGTCAATGTGTCTTTTTGCTTATGATTCTTCACATTCGTCATTGCGAGCCCACGTCTCGTGGGCAAAGCAACCCAGGTTCTATCCGGTCTTCTGGTGTCTTTGTGCTAGAGTAAAAGAAACCATAAGAGCCTATGTTGCTTCGCCTACGAGACGTGGGCTCGCAATGACGAATCATTTTTTAGCCCTTGTGACCGTGTAAGGTCAGTGACGCTCCAAGACAGAAACCGCAACAATGCAACCTATGACCCCATCCGCTTTATTGGCTTTGACGTAGAACGATGTATTGACATCGTCAATACATCGTGTACCCTTAAGAATATGAAGCCCCATCAATTGCAACTGCGTGTAAGCATTGAAGAAAAGCGATTTATTGCGCGGGCGGCGAAGCGTGCGGGGCTTGGTATGTCTGCTTGGGTTTTGCAATGTATTATGCCCAAACCCCAGCGGGTTTTTGCTGAGCTCATGGGGCAATTGCAACGCGCGGATAAGATCAGTGCGCGCTATATCTTGGCATCGTTACATGATTTTTTAGTGCGCAGTTCACCTGGGGAGCTTCGCTTGGCGATCGAGACGTGGCCGGAGGGAATCGAGTTATCGCCTTATTTACACAACTACGTTGCAGCCATGGCGGAAACAGCGTGTGTGAATCATGCCATGCCCAATCCTTTGTGGGGCATGGAAGTTCCGCGTTTGGAAGATCCTGTCTTTGCCTCTGAGCTTCAAAGCATTCGCTTGCATTTGTTGTTGAACGCCCCCCTGGCATTTCGTAGGCGAAATATCTTTATCGATGCGACCTTGGGAGATCGTGTATGAGCAAAGCAGCACTGACATCCCAAGAGATCATGCGCCTGTTTGATTTGCTCCATGCGCAATTGGCAGAACGCGGTGTACGTGCAGAACTTTACCTCGTGGGTGGTGCGGTAATGTGCCTGTCGCTTAATGCGCGTGTATCAACGATGGATGTTGATTGTTTGTTCCAACCGAGTCGTGTTGTACGTGAATGCGCTGCGGCTGTGGCACTTGAAGCGGGCGTTTCGGAGCATTGGCTCAATGATGGTGTGAAGGGCTATCTTAGTGCCCACGGTACGTTTACACCGTATATCGACATGGAATTCCTCCATGTATACATGGCACAACCCGATTATATTTTTGCGATGAAATGTCTTGCTATGCGCCTCGGCGAAGAATTTTATGATTTAGACGATGTGCGGTTTTTGATCCGAAATCTCAATATCGAAAGCTACGATTCAGCATGCGAGGTTCTTGCGAAATTTTATCCCATCGAACGATTTCCGCAAAAGACGTTGTACGTGTTGCAGGAATTGCTGGGGTGATTATTTAAGATACATCAGAATTGACGCAGTAAGATACAAACCGCTACATGCAACATATGACCCCATGCGTCTATGACCCCATGCGTCCCGCCTATCTCGCTACCCCTGCGCGCAAACGATCATGCCCCGCACGTGATTTTGAAGCCTGTATCAATTTTGGATCACGCTTGATGCTCAGGTGCATATTCAAACCAAGCGCATAGGCAATATCAATCAGTTTATCCGTCGAAATTTTCTCTATATTGGCATTGACGATGGCTGTAATTACGGTTCGACCCACATGGGCAATTTGAGCCGCCGCTGCATGCGTCAATACACGTTTTTCAAGCGTTTTACGTATCGCAATCACAAGATCACGTCGCATCTCCACCTTGGGCGCTTGAGATGCAGGCAAGCCAAGTAGTACACACAGCTCTTGTATGTTTTTTGCTTCGAAATACTCAGCGCTCATTGCATGTCCTCCAGTCTTTTTCGGGCAATTTCGATTTCACGCTTTGGCGTTGCCTGCGTTTTCTTTTTAAACATGTGGAACACAAGAATAGCATCCTTGTGTTTCGTAAAATAAAATACACGGTACTGGCCCGTGTGATCCTTGATGCGAATTTCATGAGCTCCCGATGCAATAGATACCATCGGTCGACTTGCTGGCATCCCAATCGATTCCCCTGCAGCCAATAACGCCAACTGGTCGGCTATTTTTAAACGCAGAGACTCATCCACTGCCTGCATTTCTCTCAATACGCCGACATGAAACCGGATCGTTTTCATCAAACAGCACAATGTCATATTTTCATGACATTGTCAAACATTGATGACGTCATTGATAGAGGACTATCAAATCTTAATCGACCGCTCGTTAATGCTCTTGTTCAACAACAAATCTTTGGCATTGAATGTTTTGGCGCCTGCACGGTTTGTTGTTTTCCGATTGGCTGCGGCATCTTTGTGGGTGGCTTGATACGAGGCATAAATCGCATCAATCGATTCTGCGGTGGGCTTGTTGTCCGCATCCATCTTCACAGACAAAGCGGGTTGGATCATCGTCATCAGATCCGATTGGGTGTAATCCAAGGGGACCTCAAAAATACGATCGTCAACTTTGCCGGGTTCGACCAAAAGCGTTTCTTCGGTCATATCTTTGCTCGTCAATTGAAGAGGGATACCGTGGTCTTTGCTCACCACAATGGATGTACCATCCTCGGTGGTCATTTGCAGTGTGGCAAGACCATGGATCGTAGGACCGGGTTGAAATGGATACGGGGCGTCTTTCATTTTTAATACCATTTGCTCGAGACTACTCATATCCAACGCTTGCTTGATGCGCATTTTAAGTTCTGGAAACAGAAGCCATGCTTGTTTTTCGGCCTGAAAAACAAGCATACGGCTTGGAGGCGCATTGGGATTGCTGGGCATGGTGATATCGGTGCGAATGCGTCCCCGTTGGTACCAAGTTTCTTGCCTAATCACCTGACCATCGCTGGTGCGGGTTTCTTTGATGGCGTGGTAGGGGACACGTGACCCACATGGAGAACCGGGGGCAGGGGTTAGAAGCATTGCGAAGGCTTTAGGATCGTTCATTTCCCGGATTGCATTTGCATCAATCATGTGATGTTCCCCTGTGCATTCAGTTTAGCATATTCTGCATTTATTTTGGTGGTAAATGCAGCCATGGCGATGCTAAAGGCGTCCTTTTGTGGCTGCTTAAGTTCCTCGCCTTTGTTGACGGGGGCATACATATCATTAAGTTTCTTGTCCAAATTGTCCACCATCGCGGTAAGCGCTGTGATGGCTGCTTTTTGGGCCGTGGTTGGAGGATTGGGCGTATCTGCCTTGAGTTGATCAAGCGCATTTTTTGCCTCTGAATATTGATCGCTCGCTTGGCCGAGGGCAGGCCCCGCCGCTGTTTCGTTTGTCTGGGCCTTTGCTTGTGCCTCTTGGGCCAGTTTTTTCTGCGCCTCCATTTGCGTCTTTTTTACCTTGGCGGCATCAACTTTTTTCTGGAGCATCTCTTTGCGTTTTTTAGCTTGGTCTAGTTTTACTTGGACTTCGTCACGCGTTTTTATGTTGGCCTCCATTTCGTCTTTTTTCTGTTTGCCTATGATGATCATCGCAGTACCACTTGCGATTAAGGCCAGTGCTGTAATCATCAGTGCTATACCCGACGCCAGTATTGCTGTACCTGCAGGTGCTGTAAATGGGTTAGTTAACAGAGAAGAACCTGTTAGCTTCAGTCCTATTGCAACCCCAACGTAAAGCGTGCCGGCAGCAAGCATGATCGATCCGTTTGCGATCAGTGCATCACTTTCAAGTTTCAGTTTATCTATAAGTTCGTTAAGCTTTGAGATTGTTGCGGTCGCCTCCGCAATGAAATTTTCTTCTTTCTTAATGTCCTTCTCCATACTGGTGATGGAACTTGATAAAGCCGAGATGTCGCTTTCCAGGCCGGAAGCGGCACTTTCAAGTTGTGAAGACAGGGGAACATCGCCATTTCGTGTGTTGACTTGGGTGGGAAGTGTGACGTCTGGTTTTTCGAGGATTATGTTCACAGAGAGAAGCATCGATTCATCATCAAAAGCCGCCGTGGGGCGTACAGGAACGCCATCTTTATACGTGATTGCAAGATCCCCAAGCCCTGCTGCAAAAAGCTCGTCGTCTGTGGTGCTTTGCGCATCCTGTGCTTTGGCTCCTCGTACGCCACCCCCGGGAGCGGCAGGTGCATCTTCAGAAATCGCACTTTGGCTGATGGCGTTGACGGGTGTATTACTTAACAGCGTATCAAAGCTCACACCCGATGCACGTGATGCATTTTCTACAGGTTTTTGCTGCTGGAGTTGCTGCACATCCACTGCTTGTGCGGTGCCCATGAAACGAGAGCCTTCAACACCCAAGTCGGTGCTTGCGTGGGCTTCTTGAAGCATGGCGTTGGCTTTTGTCTCAAGCTCTTTAAGGGCCCCCGTATCGCCGCCGGCAGCTTTGTTGGCGAGCTCAAGGAGCGCTTTGCTGTTTGCGTCGGTGCCCGTGTCCTTGGACACCTTGGAGGCTTCGCCCATCATCTGCTTGGCGATGGCCTGCATGCCCTGCATGTCGCCCTTGGCTTGGGCTTCCTGCATTTTCTTCATCAGGGCATTGAGGTCGTCGGCGCCGGTGTCGTCCTGAACAGCACCGTTTTGCGCTTTCGAGATGATTGATGCGACCGATGCATTCACGTTCGACATGTTTGTTCTACCCTCGCATGAACATTCACGCTCAGTGTATCATATGGATATTTTGTTGCGTCTGTTTTGCCCATCGCGATGCGATTTATGGCATTCGCCCTACATGTAGGGCGAATGGTGCCCGGATGGGGTCATATGTTGCGTTATTGTGGTTTGTGTCTTGATGCGTTTTTTTTCTGAGCAAGTCAAAGTCGGCGTATTTCTTTGAGTGTCATCAAAAGATTGGGGAGATCGGACCGAATGGTTTCCCACACGGATGTAAGATCAATATCTTGGTATGCATGGACAAGCCGGTTGCGCATACCACGCATATGATGCCAGGGAATATCGTCGTGTTTCTCGCAGAAAAATTCGGACAGCCGACCGGCAGCTTCTCCAATGATAATGAATTGCATGAGAACAGCCGATTGAGATTTTTCGTCAGCGGTGAATGCGGGTAGATCCATGGAAGCAGTGAAGCGTAGAATGAGCTCCGTTGCTTGGATGATATCTTCAAGCGTTTGGGTATCAGCCCACTTACCCATAAACTTTGACCGCTGATGCGAGAATTGATTGCGCACGATCAGGCCTTTTGCTGTTTTTGAGTGCGCGGAGAGTCACAAGATCAACAGGTCGATGGGTGAGTGCTGAGAAATCGCGTTCTATTTCCACAAGATCAAAGAGGCTGATTTTGGCGCTTTCTTCGAATTCAACAATGAGATCAATATCGCTCTGGGCGTTGAAATCATCGCGAAGTGCTGAACCAAAAACCTGCACTGATGTGATAGCCCACCGTTTGCATATCTTTTGCAATTCGGGGTCCTGGACGGTCATGTGCAGGTTTTGAAGGTGCGCTGATGGCATGGATGGAGTTTATAACGGAAACCGGATGGTGTCACGTGTTGACAGGATGGGGTCATAAGCCGATGAGCCGATGGGGTCACCGATGGACCGACCGATGGGGTCATAACCGATGGGGTCATATGTTGAAACCGATGGGGTCATATGTTGAATGTTGCGGTTTGTGTCTTGGTGCGTTAACGCGCAAGCCTTCTTTTCCTAAACGTGTATACATGGAGAACCGGATGGGGATTAGGAAATCGCTTGTGAATTCAGTTTGGCATATTCTGCATTTATTTTGTTGGTGAATGTTTTCATGGCGCTTTCAAAGGCATCGGTTTGTGCCTTGCTAAGGGGTTGGCCTTTGTTGACGGGGGTGTACATTGCATCAAGTTTTTTGTCCAAATCGACCACCATCCTAGTAAGCGCATTGATGGTTTCTTTTTGGGCAGGGGTTGGATTGGGTATGGCTTGCTTGAGTTGATCAATCGCATTTTTTGCCTCTGAATATTCATCGTTCGCTTTGTCGAGGGCAGGCCCCGCCGCTGTTTCGTTTGTCTGGGCGCTTTGTTGTGCGGCTTCGGCTTGTGCTTTCTGCTTCTCCATTGCCACCTTTTTATCTTTGGCTTCTTTAACTTTTTTCTCAAGCAACTCTTTTCGTTTTTCAGCTTTGGCTTTTTTCTCTTTGACTTCGTCACGCGTTTTTTCTTTGGCTTCGTATTCGTCTTTTTTCTGTTTTCCTATGACGATGAGCGCGATACCACCGGCGATCATCGCAGTGGCCATTATCATGAGTGCGATACCCTTGGCCGTAAACGCGACGCCAGCCGCTAGCACCATGGGAGCAGGTGGAATAGGCATCGCAGCGAGGCCCATGGCTGTATTCACGGCGCCTGCAACTTTAAGGCCGATTGAGATGGAAAGAAGAATAGTGCCAGCGGCGAGCAAGGTCGATCCAAATGTGATCATCACCTCACTTTCCAGTTTCAATTTCGCAATCTCTTGGTCAAGCTTTGCGATTGTTGCGTCTGCCTCCGCAATATATTTTCCTTCTGCCGCAATGTCCTTGGACATGCTGTTAATGGAACTTGATAAATCCGAGATGTCGCTTTCCATGTTGGAAGCGGTACTTTCTAGTTGTGAAGACAGGGGAATATCGCCATTTCGCAGGTTGGCTTCCGTGGGGATTTTGGTGTCTGGTTTTTCGAGGATTGTATTCACAGAGAGAAGCATCGATTCATCATCAAAACCCGCCGTGGGGCGTATGGGAAGGCCGTCTTTATCATACTTGATTTCGCCACCAAGGATCCCTGCTGCAGAAAGCTCGTCGAGAGTGGTGCTTGCAGCATCCTGTGCTTTGGCCCCTCGTACGCCACCGGAAGGGGCATCTTCAGAAACCGCACTTTGGCTGATGGCGTTGACGGGTGTATTGCTGAGCAGAGTGTCAAAGCTTACACCCGATGAACGTGATACACCTTCTACGGGCTTCTGTTCCAGCTGGAGTTGCTGCGCATCGACTCTTCGTGTGGTGCCCATGAAACGAGAGCCTTCAGCACCGAAGTCGGTGCCTGTGTGGGCTTCGTTCAAAACTTGGGCATCGTTCAGCACGTGATCGATGCGTTTCTCCAATTCGCCCACAGCGGTTGTGTCGCCTTTTTGAATGCGACCCATGAGCGCTTGAATATCTTCGGCGCCGGGGAGATTTTTTGACGTCTCCTGGCTTGGTTTCTGCAGTAGCGCTTGCACGTCTTTCTCGCTGGTGCCGATCTGTGCCATCATCTTGAGCGCCAGATCTTGCATCTTGCCGATGTCGTTTTCAGCCTCCGCTTTTTGTAATTGGTGAAGCAGATCTTCCAGGGCGAGAGAGGTCGATGAGGCTTTATCCGATGCAACAGCACCCTGAACATTCATGTTGGACATGATTGACCACCCAAAACCCGCCACTGTGGCAAAATAGACTCGTAACATAATCATTGTGCATGATTTCGGGTGGATATTTATGAAAACTTTCGACGTGACGGATGTGCATCCAAATGCCTACATCATGGACTCAAACTTTGCGCTAAATTTCTCCATGGCGCTTTCAAAGGCTTGGGTTTGTACTTCGCTCAGGGCTTGGCCTTTGTTGACGGGGGCAACCATCGCATCAAGTTTCTCGTCCAATTCTTGCAACATCGCGGTAAGCGCTGTGATGGCTTCTTGTTGGGCAGGGGTTGGATTGGGTATGGCTTCCTTGATTTGATCAAGCGCATTTTTTGCCTGTAAATATTGATTGCTCGCTTTGTCGAGGGCAGGTTGGGCCGCATCTTCGTTTGCTTTGGCGCTTTGTGATGCGGCTTGGACTTGTGCTAGCTTTTGCTGCATTTGCGCCATTTTGTCGTTGGCTTCTTTAACTTTTTCCTCCAACATTAATTTGCGTTTTTCAGCTTGATTCTTTTTCTTTTTGACTTTGTTTCGCGTTTTTTCTTTGGCTTTGTATTCTTCTTTTTTCTCTTGGCTTTGTTTCTGCAGTTGCGCTTGCACGTCTTCGCCGGTGCCGATTTGCGCCATCATTTTGCGCGCCAGATCTTGCACTTTGTCGGTGTCATTTTCAGCCTGCGCTTTTTGCATTTGGCGAAGTAGATCTTCGAGGACCAGAGGGTCAAGTTTGGCCTGAATATTCATCTTGGACATGGTCAAATCACCTCAAAATCCGCCATCGCGGCCTGAAAATAGGCTCTCCCGCAGGAACCGGAGGTACTTATCAGGGATGATTCTCTTGATTCCCCACACAGTAGGGATTGCCGATGCCGCCACAATACGAAGAGCCTGTTCCTTTAAATGCGCTATTGTACGTACTCGAAAAAACATTGCCCGAAACATAAAATGCATCGGCTTGGTTGTTGCCAACATAAAACCCACGTTCAAGTGTTGACGGATTGCGTGTGTCGGTCACCGTGTTGCCCATCACCGAAATGCGCGCGCTGTTGATTTGCGTGTCTACGGGGGGCTCACAAGCCATGGCAGCCGCACTCGTTGTGCAGGCTTCAAAGCGGATGCCAGCATCACCACTTCCGGTTCCGCCCGTATCGCGGATCATGTTTCCTGAAATGGCGATGTCCATGGATGCCAGGATATAAATGGCGTTTGCGCCATTGATATTGGACATGGTGTTGCCTGTGATCACGCCGGCTTCAGCGGCCGAAATGCTGATGGCAGAGGCACCTATTTCCTGGAAGGTATTCCCAGATATACTGAAATTGCGTGCAGGCCGCATAACCGTTGTGTACACACGAATGCCGTCTTTCGTGGTGTTTCTGATCACATTGCCGGTGATGGCGATGTTGCCCATGGTTGGCACGAGATCTTGAATGTCGATGAGAATGCCGTGTTCTTTGCAAAGTGTTCCTTGATTGTTGGCGACCACCACATTGTTGGCATTGGTCACATTGATGCACGTTTGCGCGTCGTTGATGATATTGCCAGCGATGACAGCACCCTCGCTGATACCTGACGTATGCAGGTGGATGCCATGCTGACCATCGCTACTGGCAAGTGAGGGCCGTGTCACCCGATTGCCGATGATGCGGACGTTTTTGAAAACGCCGGTGATCCCATCGCTGTTGGTATCGCTGATATCGTTATTTTGGATGACGATATCTTCGTTGAGAGGTTCGCCATTGCCTGGTGTTGCATTGGTGAGTTTGTTGACGCCATTGTCGAAATGGATGCCATCGCCATTGGCATATTGCACACGGACATTTTCGACGACAACGCGCTTCACCCGCTCAAATCGAATGGCATGGCTGCCATCGGTTAAACTGCCTTCCATAGAGAGATTGCGTACGGTCATGTCGGTGTTGCCAAGGGTATGCTCTGCATTGGTGATTATGGGAAAAAGAGGAGAGGCAGTCACAGGCGTAACGAGTTTTAAGAGAGTGCCGTGACCGTCACCCATAAGTTGAACATTGTTTTTTAGAACCACGCTCTCTGTGATCTCGTAGGTACCTGCTGGCAAAAATACAGTACCACCACCCGCGATGCTCACAAGTTCGATGGCCTCATTGATAGCAGTAGAAGTGAGATGGGTGGGGACCACGTAGATCGGTGCTGGATCTTGATCGACAGGGGCAGGCGTAGGATCTGCGTTATCACCGCCGCATCCTGATATTGAAAGTGTGATGAAGATGTATCCAAGGAATAATCGCATGCCGATAGTATGGCGTGGAACGGAACGGCGTACTAATTTTCCCCCTCAAACACACACCGCGCATAAACCGTTTCATGCAATACGATGCGGGTAAGCATGGGCAGGTTGGGTTTGAGATGCTGCCAGATCCACCGGCTGATGTTTTCGCTGGTGGGGTTTGCAAGTCCTGCAATTTCGTTCAAGCAATGATGATCCAACTGCATGCGCAAGGGTTCAAATGCTGCGCGAATTTCGGAGTAGTCGCATACCCAGCCGGTGTGGTCGCCAATGGGGCCTGTGACGTGCACTTCACACACATAGCTGTGTCCATGCATACGGAAACATTTGTGCGTGGGTGGCACGTTGGGGAGCCTGTGTGCGGCTTCAAAGGGGATATCAACGACGATGGTACAGCCTGGCATGATGTTTTCTCGAAAACGAACGATTCTATGCCATTGATTTTATGGGTGCAAGAGGGATGTCTAAAAACGTTATAGGCAACGCAAATGGCAACGCTTTATATGATGCACATTTTTAATAGCTCAGGGGGTTTTGGTAAGACCATTCTTGCACGTGCGCTTACATGTGGGTCTTGTATTACTCCGCGTACTCCCGTTTGCGAAGTTGCGAGTCTTTATCCATGCTAGACTGATGTTATGATGTTTCCTGGGTGTCGATTGCTTCGTGGCTTTGCTGTTGCGGGGGCATGCTGTCTTTTGGCTGCCTGTCACTTCGAGAGTGGCAAAAACTCATGTGGAAATGGCGCTGTTGATGCAGGTGAAGCTTGCGATGACGGAAATGCAGTTACCGAAAGTGCGTGTTCCTATGGCATTGCATCATGCACTGCATGTGATGCGGTATGTGAAAATACTTTAACCCTTGTGGGGGATTATTGTGGGGATGGGATACGTCAGGCAGCTCATGAGCAATGTGATGATGCCAATGAAGATGAATCAGATGGCTGTTTAGCAACATGCGTTGTTGCAGGATCTGAATCTTTTTGCGGTGATGGGGAAGTTCAATCGGATCTCGAACAATGTGATGATGGCAACGATGATAATACCGATGGATGTTTGAACAGCTGCGTCGTTGCGCGTTGCGGTGATGGTGTTGTTCGCGAGGGGTCTGAAACCTGCGATGATGGGAATGCCATCAATACGGATTCTTGTTTGAACTCCTGCGTCGTTGCGAGTTGCGGTGATGGTGTGGTGCATGCTGGGGATGAAGCATGCGATGATGGGAATGCCATCAATACGGATTCTTGTTTGAACTCTTGTGTCGCTGCCAGTTGCGGTGATGGTGTTGTTCGTGAGGGGTCTGAAACCTGCGATGATGGGAATGCTATCAATACCGACGATTGTCCTAGTACGTGCGTTGCCTCTTATTGTGGCGATGGATTTGTATATGCTCTGCACGAAGCGTGCGATGATGGAAATTCAACCAATACAGATGAATGCTTAAACTCATGTTCTGAGGCACGTTGTGGTGACAGTGTCGTCCATACGGGAAACGAAACATGTGATGATGGAAATGCCGTCAATACCGATGCCTGTTTGAATGCCTGCGTTTTGGCAAGTTGCGGCGATGGTGTTATCCGCTCAGGCATTGAGGCATGCGATGACAGCAACACAACCACAGAAACGGCATGCGATTATGGGACTTCATCATGTACAGGGTGCAATGCTTCATGTTCTTCTTCTCTCGAACTTACAGGCGGTTTTTGTGGTGATGGAACAACGCAAGCGGGCTATGAAGTATGCGATGACAGCAACACGACCACAGAAACATCCTGCGATTACGGGGTGACATCGTGTACTGCATGTGATGCGTCATGTGGGGCTTCTCTCGAACTTTCAGGGGGGTATTGTGGTGATGAGATAACACAGGTTGGCCATGAAACATGCGACGATGGAAACACAGACGACACTGACGCATGTCACAGTACTTGTATTGTTCCCTATTGCGGCAATGGCATAGCCGAAAGTGGTGAAGAATGTGATGATGCCAATGATGATGACACCGACGGGTGCTATAGTACCTGTTCTACGTCGGCACCGGTGATCAGTTAAACCATGATCCTGGGTAACGTTTTCACCTGCAATCTATTCAGCAACGGAACGGTGAAGTGCTGGGGCTACAATGAATGGGGTCAGACAGGGTATCCATTGTTCGACTCATACTACAACAGCCACTATTCGTACTGGTCGCCGGCGGCTATTGATGTCGTTCCCTTGGGGCTTACGGTGAAGGGTATCACAGCACAAAGTAACACAGCTTGCGCATTATTGAATTCACAGGGAGGCAAAGTGAGATGCTGGGGTTATTCTGCCTATGGTCAGCTTGGTGCAGGTGTGGAAGGTTCTACAGGTTTGGGTCTTGCCGTTGACCTAGGAAGCAATCGCAGGCCCATGTCCTTTGGCTCGGGGGCTTTTCACACCTGTGCGGTATTGGACAATGGAACCATCAAATGTTGGGGTTTAAATGGTAAACACCAACTTGGGTACGCGCACACAGATATCATATATACCCCGGCCTCTGATCCTGTCACAGGGATCACCGGAGCCACTGCGGTCGTCGGAGGGTTGGGACATACATGTGCTTTATTGAATGACGGTTCGGTCAAATGTTGGGGGGCCAACGAATCAGGCCAGCTTGGCCGTGGCACAACATCGACTTCCGAGGTGGCACCAGGCAATGCCATTAACCTTGGAGGAACCGCCACCGCGATTGTAGCGGGCAGCAATCATACATGTGCGCGACTGGACAACGGCGTGATGAAATGCTGGGGGGACAATGCCTATGGCCAGCTCGGTATTGAAAGCACCACGGATTCAAACATCCCCGTCACTGTTCTTCTGGGAGGAACGGGTGATGGAACGGTACTTGTGCAAGCAATTGCAGCGAGCGGTACAGGGACGGGTGGTGATAATTCGGGTGGTGCACGCGCCGATGCAGGCAACCATACCTGCGCTATCGTTTATGCCTGGGATTTTTCGGTATGGCAGAAAGCCAGATGCTGGGGCAATGGTTCTACGGGCCAACTCGGCCAGGGAAGTACCAGCAATATTGGGGATGGTGTTGGCACTTCGCTCGCCAGTACGGGTAACATCGACCTGGGATTCTTTTTCGTTGGCGAGATTAAAACAGGGGGCAGTCACACCTGTGCGCGATTGGGGGACACGATGAAATGCTGGGGGTTAGGAACAAGTGGTCAACTTGGAAATAGCAGTTGGTCTTCTTCTTCAATCCCTGTCTCTGTTGTTTTTGAGTGATCTGTTCCTTCGTGGACTTGCGCGTCTGATGTGATATTCTCTTTGCGTGTTACGCACATCAACCATTGAATTATTCAAAGAAGCCATGAAGTTTTCGGCAGGGCATTTCACCGTGTTCAATCAGACACGGCGGGAGCGTCTGCATGGACACAATTTCACCGTGTATTGCTCGATCATGGGGGAGGTGGATGCCAATGGCATGGTGTCCGATTACCGTGTGTACAAAGAACGATTGCAAACACTGTGTGCCGATTGGGATGAGATTTTTCTGCTTGCGGGACAATCGCCGTATCTTCGGTTTGAAGAAAAAGGTCCGCGCATCGATGTCCATTTCGGTGACGAAGTGATCCCGTTTTTGACGCGTGATGTGAAGATTTTGCCCGTGCGCAATGTGACGCTTGAAGAATTGTCCCATTTGTTTTTGGCCGAAGTCTTGAAACATCATGATATGCTCATGCGCGATCGCATTCATGAGGTGGTGATCAAAGTATCAAGCGGCCCAGGACAATTGGCGAGCAGTGAGTGGAGACGTGAACCGTGAAGCATGCGTTGATTACAGGGGCAAGCGGCGGCATCGGTTATGCCACTGCATCGTTATTTGGACGTATGGGTTTTACCGTACATACGGTATCACGCCGTGCATGTGATTTGCCGGGCGTGCAACACCATCGCATGGATTTGCTAGAGCCTGGTGCCGTGGAACATGTGTCAGAAAGCATACGCGATGTGCTTTTTGAGGGCGATACCCTTTGCGTGGTGCACAATGCGGCAGTGATGGATCTGGATACAGCCTATGCGTTTGAAGCCGATCGTTTTAATGCGGTGATGCATATTAACGTCACGGTGCCGGCGCTACTGACGGCGCAGTTGTTACCTCACATGGGCGTGGGATCTTCGATTATTTATATCGGGTCTACCTTAAGCGAAAAAGGCGTTGCGTCGCGTTTGTCCTATGTAACGAGCAAACATGCCATTGTGGGCCTCATGCGTGCAACCGTGCAAGATCTCCATGGCAAGGGTGTGCATGCGGTATGCGTGTGTCCTGGATTTACGGATACAGAAATTTTGCGGCCTGTGTTTGATGCTCATCCCGAATTTGAAAAAATCATTCGGGATAAAGTATCGTTTGGTCGATTGATTGCGCCGGAAGAAATTGCCGATGTGATTTATTACGCGGCCACCCATCCTGTACTCAATGGCGCCGTGTTGCATGCCAATTTGGGGCAACGGGAAACGTAGGGAACCACGGATGTTCTCTTGTAGGGGCGGTTCGTGAACCGCCCGATAAAACGTTGATTCAAAGGGCCGTACGGGCGCTTCGCGAAGCGCCCCTACATGAGGAAAATCAAAGGGCTGCAATGACGATTTTACCACACCGCCCAAACGGTTTGGTAGTACCCCATATTGCCTACAAAAACTGCGACACGTGCGGTTTTATTTTGAGGAAAATTCACTGGGGATTTCCAGTGGACCATTGCCTCTTTGGTGAAGTGATTAATACTTGGAATGGAGACTTCGCCATCGCCGAATGCACGTAGATCGGTCGGCAACATGTTATCGATGGAGGTCCAGAGAAAACGAAATACGCGTGTGCCATCTGGCAAATCTTCCAGGCGATCGAAAGTAGGGCGGTAATCGGGCAGCACATAAACGTTTTTTTTCCCGATCATACTTGCGCTGTCGTCGTTTTGCCCTGTGAGCATCACGAGACGACCGTTGCTCTCATCAATTTGATGGATCGATCGCCCCATATCGTAATGGGCCATGATGGGCATGCCGGCCGAAGTGAGATCGCGCACGAACACACCACGCACGCCATCCGATATGAACAACACATTTCCTTTTCGATGCAGATGGGCAGCGGAACCTTCTGCGTGAGCAAAGACCGATTCAAGCGCGGTACCATTGTAAAAACCCAGTGTGCTTGAGGTGGCTAAAAATTGTGTCCCCAATACCGCGAGATCACCGTTCCAATTTCCTGCGGGCAGTGTGGTTGCCAATTCGGGGCTTCCACCGACTGTACGTGTAACATAATAAATTTTTCCGTTGGTGTGCATGGCATAGCTTGTTTCATCTTCGTCAAATGCCAATGCAGTGCCGGTTTCTCCTGCCTGTGAATAAATGGGGCCAAGGTTCACGATGGGGGTTGTCCCGCCCCCTGTGAGCTGATGCTCACCGATCCCGTTCGGTCCTGCGATCACGATCGGCGTAGGATGCGCAGGATGGGCCAGAAGCACGCGATTTGCAGGCGGTTGGAGCTGTGTGGCATTCGGAATGGTTCCTCCTGCAGTGATGTCAAACGCATTTAAAAGGCCACCCGTGGCGACAAATGCAAAATTTGTGCTGAGTGCAAGAGAAGATGGCGTATTGGGTGTGTTGAGTGAAGCCTGGGCAATGATATTGTTGGGTGGACTTTGTGTCAGATCAATACGCGAAAGAATGCCTTCTTGTGTGATGAGATATGCAATATCCGCGATCGATGTTGCGAGGTGTGTTGTTGTTTCTACAAATTCACCAGCCCATTGCAACGATGTTGGTCCATGCATCAAGGATCCAGAAATACGGTACAATCCTTCTGAAGTACTTAGAATGACTTCGGAGAGATGTTGCTGTGTCACGGCAACATGCGTGAAGGCGTTGGGCAAGCGAATGCCTCCAAATCGTCGTAAGCCAACGCCGAGATCCATCTGAAATAGATCACATCCAGTGCTTTCGCCGCCAATCACGGCCACGACGTATCTGTCCGTTTCTGATGCGGTGATGGCGATGATGTTTTTCAGCGAAAACGTGCTGTGGATCCCAGGACTTTGGGCGGTACTGCTATCGACGATGGTGATCCCATTGCTACTTGCGACGTAGCCAAAGGAATCACTTGCTGCGATCATGGATACGGTTGGGTCGGGGAGGTCGAGCAGTCCACGTTGATTGGTATTCACAGGACTGAAGGCATCGAAAATTTCAACCTGTCGCAGATTATCGGGTCTTTTTTCCAGGAGATACAAACGATTGGACGTGGTGGCCATGGCGATGGGTATGTTCACCGTCGCGCGAAGTTGAAGATTGTTGGTCGCGACAATGGCTCCCTCAACAAGTGCAATGCTCGTGGCGGTCGCATCGACGAACGCAAGGCTTCCATCGGATTTTGCGGCAAGCAGAGTTCCTCCTTCAGGAAAAACATGTGTTGCGAGAATATTCGGATTTTCGGGAACGACCATATTCATCACGTGTACGGTGTGGTTGTTGTCCAGAAGATAAAGTGTGTTGATTCCGCCTGCGGCTTGAATAACGCCAGATAATGGGATGATAGAGACGGGATTTGAAGAAAGATCCAAGTAAACGCGCACGTGATCTGCTTTGATCACAATACTGTAATGGTTGGGACCGTTGCTGTGATCGGCAATACCAAGAATGTCAGTTTCTTTGCGTGGTGGATCGCGAAATGGATTGGCAACAATACCACACGCGGCATGGGTTGATAGGCATTGATCACATGCATCACCCAATCCATCGCCATCGCGATCTGTTTGCAATGGATTTTCTACGGTGATGCATACATCGCAGGCATCTCCTATGCCATCCGAGTCGCTATCCTGCTGCTCGGTGTTGATGGTCTCTTTGCAGTTGTCGGTGCTGTCGGGGATGCTGTCCGCATCTGTGTCGGAATTATTTTTTGGCTCAATGGGAGCATGGAGCTCGGTGATGCCAAAGCATCCTGGGATGATGATCAGGAACATGATGAACATGCGCTGCATGGATGCAATTATCACATAGGATAAAGCGATTGACGGATTGTTGGCTTTATTGAGTGTCGGATAATCTGTACTTTTTTATTGTCAAGAGAAAGCAATAAGTTATCTTGCATCTATGATCAGTCGCGTTCATTGGATTTTTTCGTTTTGTTTTTTCATGATGTTGGGTGGGTGCAATGATGGTTTAAGCGACGTTGATGAATGCGAGCTTGATACCGACAATTGCCATGCCAACGCCATGTGCACGAATACGGACGGCAGTTTTACGTGTGCTTGCAATGTTGGTTATACGGGCAATGGCACAACCTGCAGTGATGATGATGAATGCACACTCAATACCGACAATTGCCATGCCAACGCCACGTGCACAAATACGGCTGGCAGTTTTACATGTGCTTGCAATGATGGTTATACGGGCAATGGCACAACCTGCAGTGATGATGATGAATGCGAGCTTGATACCGACAATT
>SYDY01000058.1 GCA_005801425.1 Bdellovibrionales bacterium
AAACGGACCTCGATCTCGGCCATTACGAACGATTCACAACCGCAGTGATGGCACGCGGCAACAATTGCACCACGGGTCGCATTTATCTTCGAGTCATCGAAAAAGAACGACGCGGTGATTATCTCGGTGCCACCGTCCAGGTCATTCCCCATGTCACCGATGAAATCAAATCGGTGGTCCAAAATGCTGCGCACGGACACGACATCTGCATCATCGAAATTGGTGGCACGGTTGGTGATATCGAATCGCTCCCTTTTCTCGAAGCGATTCGTCAAATTCCTTACGATGTTGGCAAAGAAGATTGCCTGTATATTCACTTAACATTGGTGCCCTATATTAAAACAGCCGGTGAGGTAAAAACAAAACCCACCCAGCACAGCGTCAAAGAACTTCGTCAGATTGGTATTTCTCCAGATATTCTTTTGTGCCGTTGTGCTGAAGCTCTCGAACAGTCGGTTAAAAAGAAAATTGCATTGTTTGGTAGTGTTGCGGAAGACTGCGTATTCAGTGCAGTGGACGTTCCCAGCATTTACAAGCTCCCCGTCGAATTTGCCCACGAAGGCCTCGACGAAAAAATTGCCGAAAAACTCAACATTTGGTCAAGAGCAGCAAGCCTTGAAAGCTGGGAAAAAATCGCACGTGTGGCACTCGATCCAAAACGTGCAGTCACCATTTGCGTGGTTGGCAAATACATCGAATTGGTTGACTCGTATAAAAGTTTGCATGAAGCACTGGTTCACGGTGGCATCGAAAATGATTGCCGCGTGAATTTTAATTATATCGATGGCGAAGCACTGATCGAAAACAAGCATGGTGAGCGCAATGCGCTGTTGCAGTCCAATGGCGTTTTGGTTCCCGGTGGCTTTGGGCATCGCGGAATGGAAGGCAAAATAGAGGCCGTTCGTATTGCACGTGAAAAAAATATTCCGTTTTTCGGTATTTGCTTAGGCATGCAGGCGGCAGTCATCGACTATGCGCGTCATGTACTCAAACTCACCGATGCCAATTCGGAAGAGTTTGAGCCCAACAGCACCAATAAAGTCATTGCACTGATGGAACACCAAAAATCGGTGGATAAACTCGGTGGAACCATGCGGCTCGGCGCATACCCCTGTATTCTTGCTGAAAAATCACTCGCAGCACGCACCTATAAACTGCAAGAAATATCAGAACGCCATCGCCATCGTTTTGAGTTTAACAACGCATATCGCGAACAGCTTTCCAAAGCGGGTCTCGTCATTTCAGGCACCTCACCCGACAACAGCCTTGTCGAAATTATTGAGCTCAAAGATCATCCTTGGTTTTTAGGATGTCAGTTTCATCCTGAGTTTAAGAGCAAGCCCTTTCAGCCGCATCCGTTATTCTCAGGATTCATCGGCGCTGCGCTGAAGCACAAACCACAGAGGTAGGGGCGTAGCTTGCTGCGCCCAGGGCAGGGCAAGCCCTGCCCCTACGTTTTATCCAAACAGGAGATAACGTTTTGATTACAAAAACTGCATGTGTCGTTCTTTCGGGTTGTGGACATCTTGATGGAACAGAAATCCAAGAAGCCGTCCTTTCACTGTATTTTTTAAGTCGCGAAAATATTGCGGTGCAATGTTTTGCGCCTGATATGCCTCAAATGCATGTCATCAATCATCTCAACGCAAAGCCTACAGAAGAAACGCGCAATGTGTTGCAGGAAAGCGCGCGCATTGCCCGTGGGAAAATAGCGCCCTTGTCTGAAGCCCATATGGATGCCTTTGATGCATTGGTGCTCCCTGGTGGATTTGGTGCCGCAAAAAATCTATCCACCTTCGCAATCAACGGCAAGGACTGCACAGTCAACAGCGATTTGGTACGCCTTATCGGCGAAGCCCATCACGCAAAAAAACCGATTGTTGCCATCTGCATTTCACCCGCCGTGTTGGCGGCAGCCATGCACGCCAATGGCGATAAAGGTGCACAACTTACCATAGGCAATGACAAAGGCACCGCCGATGCCATCGAAGCACTCGGTGCAACACATGTCACATGTCCCGCAGGTGAAAGTCGCATCGATGTAACAAATCGCATCATCACCACGCCCGCTTATATGTACAACAGCACCCCTGCACAGGTCGGTGCTGGCATCGAAGCCACAATCAAGCAACTGGGGCAGTGGTTGCATTCCTAAAGCGTGTCATTTGTCTTCATCTGAAACACATCTGTGACTCGGTGTTCGGTACTCAATCTCCTCATGCCTTGCTTCGAACCACGCATCGCCGTAACACTCAAGGATCTGCCCTCCCACGGGGATCCTTTGTATTGTCCATACTTCCGCTTCAACTGCAGGCTCTCCGGAAGGAAGCTGTGACATACGCAATGCAGTTCGCACATTCGCCAAATGCGCATCCCAGGATGATACACCATTGATTGCGTTCAAAAGATTGCCATTAAAATGCTCTGGTGTCCCACCAGGCATCGCATCAAGAAGTAAATCATCCATCACGCCTTGCAGGGAAAAGGCATCGGCGTAATCGCTCACCCCTACATGCTTACCGCCGACTATCCATGTACCACACAAGGTGCCTAAAAATACCGTGGGAGGAATTTCCTGGGCAGCAAAAAGACCTAAGCAGTCCTCTCCCAATTTGCGATCGACGTCCAAGAAACACAGGCCCTGGGGCACCATGGTCACGGGTTTCGGCGCAGGCGGCATCAAACCGAACTCTTCGGACACCAAGCGATGCTTGTGCTGTGCTACCCATATCAGGGCCGGCGGAGTCCATGCCGTATTTCCGGAAAGCAGCGTTGATCCCTCAAAAAGAGATCTTCCCGAACCCGGTGAAAAACCACATACCAAAGGGGTCACAAACATCTTCAATATCTAATGGTATCAGAAGAAAACGAGAAGACTTAATCACGACGAACTTGCGGCACACTCCCGATGCCTCACATCCACTGCCACTTCACCTGCGCGTAAATGTTCGTGCAAAGCGCGAACCACGGACACCGATCGATGTTGTCCGCCTGTGCATCCCACTGCGACTGTGATCCGCCGACGTCCCTGCTGCCCAAATGCCGCGAACGAAAATTCTAAAAAGTGCAACAAGCGTTTCATGTATTCTGAAAAGCCACTGGCCGTGGTCACTCTCCGGTACACGGCATCATCATGACCCGTCAGCTGCTTAAGAGAAGGCTCAAAATAGGGGTTGGGTAAAAACCTCACATCAAAAATTATATCCGCATCCAACGGCAATCCGTACTTGTAACCAAAACTCACCAATTGAATCTGCAAACGTGTATCTGCCGACATCCCCACAAAACGCGATGCAACCAACGTACGAAAATCTTGTGGATTCAAATGGCTGGTATCAACAATATCATCGGCAATGCTTCGCAAAGGGTCCAAAATTTCGCGTTCTTGTGCAATGGCGGTTGGTAAATCGGTATGATGGGCAAGCGGATGCACACGACGTGTTTCGGAATAACGCTGGATCAACGTTTCATTACTGCTCTCCATAAAAATCATTTTTGCGTTATAACGCGCACGCAAACCTTGCCACAGCTCCAGAAACTGAACCACAAGAATAGCAAAATGGAGATCAGCACCAAAGGCCAAACGTGAATATCGCGATTCACGATCGACTGTATCCATGAGATCGGGAACCAAACTCACAGGAATGTTGTCAACACAGCAATAACCATGATCCTCAAACACATCGAGCGCAAGCGACTTTCCCGAACCGGACAAACCGGCTACAACAATGACGGTATCCACTCAGTCATCCTCATCACGCGACGAAATCGCCGCATAGATTGCTTGGGTATCCTGCAACAACAACAATTCGTCCTTAAATAACTCGTTTTTAAGCAAACGAGACACACGCGCCAGTGCTTTCAAATGTATCACTGATGCCTGTTCAGGCACCAAAAGCATAAACACCAAGGTCACTGGACTACCATCCATGCTATCAAAATTAATGCCAGCCGGAATTCGCGCAAAGATGCCCACTAAAGAATCAAGCTGGGGGATCTTGGCATGAGGTATGGCCACGCCACCTCCCACACCGGTAGAACCCAATTCTTCACGATGCATGATCGCATCCAACACCGAGGCCTCCGAGTGGAGACGCCCAGATCCGTGAACCGCCGCATGATGCACCATCGCAGTAAGCAATGTTTCTTTGTTTGCAGCCTCAACCGAAGGCATCACCATCGCAGGCCTTAAAATTTCTGCCATATGCATCGCACTCATCAACCTACTCCCCTCACTTCTCAGAAAACTTTTTTACGCATGGTCGACGTGGGTATTCGCATCATCTCACGATACTTTGCCACCGTTCGCCGCGCGATCTTGATACCCGATTTCCCCAACAAGGCGACAAGCTGCTGATCCGAGATGGGATCATGCTCACTCTCTGCAGCAATCAGCTTTTTTATATGCTCGCGAACCGACTCAGAGCCAATCATCTCAGCCCCTGGCCGTTTGATCGCTGAATTAAAGAAATATTTCAACTCGTAAAGACCTTGCGCAGTATGGACATATTTATTCGAAGTCACACGTGAAATCGTTGATTCGTGCATAGCAATACTTTCTGCAACGTCTTTTAAAATCAAGGGCTTAAGAAATGAGGGTCCCTTTTCAAAAAATTCTTTCTGAAATTCAATAATGCTCTCCATGACACGAGCAATGGTACGTTGTCGCATGTGGATACTTCGAATCAACCATGTCGCACCACGCAGTTTTTCTTGCAAATAGGATTTTGCCGAGCCCTTCGGGTCATGTAATAGCGAGCCGTAATACGGTGAGATTTTTAAACGTGGCAGTCCCTCTTCATTAACAATCACCACAAATGAATCGCCAACTTTACGCACGTAAACATCTGGAACAATGTACTTTGTTTTGTCCTCAGCCAATGCAAGACCTGGCCGTGGTTGCAAGTGCATGATCTGGCGCATCGCTTCACGCACATCATCCCAAGGTACGCCGAGGCGTGTCACAATCGTTTGTAAATCGCGCCGTTGCACATCCTCCAAGTGATCCTCCACCACCCGCCACGCTGTGCCATGGGCAAGTCCTTGGGCCGCAAGTTGAATATGTAAACATTCACGCAAACTTCGCGCCCCAACACCCAACGGATCAAACGATTGCAACACACGAAGCACATCTTCTACCTGAGAAGCCTCAACACCCCATTCTTCGGCACTGGCTGCAACAATGTCTTCTGGCAAATAGCCATCGTCACCGATGGCATCGATCAAAAACAATCCCATGCTATGCTGCTCTGAGGTCAGCACACTCATCTGCAATTGATCACGCAAATGCTGCGCAAGTGAACCTGCAGCCGAGAGCGTCGCATCAAACGCAGGCATCTCATCGCCATGCACACCAAGCGATTCCCCAAAAGGAAGCGTCTGCCCATCGGCTTCCAAATAACGCTCCCAGTCGATGTCCTGCTGATTGGGTTCTTCATCTTGAGCGCCAAGATCAGCGTCGATTTCCACTTCCCGATCATCATCCGATTCACCTGGTGCCGGATCTTCATCGCTGCCTTCTTCAAGCAATGGATTTTCTTGCAATTCCTCTTGAAGTACATCGACAAGTTCAAGATGAGAAAGTTGCAACAGTTTGATCGCCTGTTGCAGTTGAGGCGTCATTACGAGATGTTGTGACATCTTTTGTGATTGTTTAAGCTCTAGTGCCATGATGCATGCTCCACCTAAACCACTCCCGTGGTCAATGTTACATGCGAAAATCGTGCCAAGGTAAAATGTTTGTCGAATTCTCCGGCGGCCGAACCGCCCAAACATGCCAATTGGCACCATCGGAAAGAAATCGACACGCACCATGGGTTGGGGTTTCCAAAAGCGAAATACCATGCGCTCCGTAACGCTCAACCACCTCAGTATGGGGATGCCCAAACTGATTGCTCACGCCTGCGGACAGCACCGCCCAGCTGGGTTTGGTGCGCACAAGCAATGCTTCACCTGATGATGTCCGGCTGCCGTGATGTGGCACTTTAAGAAGATCGATGGATGGAACCTCGCCCTCCAACAAAAGTGCCTCTCCCATCGCTTCGATGTCCCCCGTTAAAAGCACATGGTGTTTGCCATAGGAGAGATCCAACACCAGTGAATTATCGTTGGCACCTAATTCTTCGTACACGCCCCCTTCTTGGGATCGCGGATGCAATACACGAACACCAACATCGCCATACAAGAAAGGCCCACGTTCGTGATTGGGTGTGCGTACAACAACGCCCCGCGATTTTGCCAAATCCAAAATAGCAGCAAATTCCGAGGGGATCTCCCCGCCCGGCCACCACAATTCCCTCATAGGAAATCGTCGTAACAATGCAGCAAAGCCATTGAAATGATCGGGATGGGCGTGGGTCACCACCGCAACATCTATTGAGCGCACACCTAAGCTTGCAAGCATATCGACCAAAACACGATCATGGGTGCCTATGCCTGCATCAACCACCAACGTATGCCCAGACGGTGTTCGCACAACGGTCGCATCACCCTGACCGATGTAAGGGAATATCAATTCTAATTCCGAGGGTGGAAAAAATCCGGGCCCCAGCAGCAAAATACAATGCATCAACACCGATAGCCCCACCGCGCGCATGTAAAATGCACGTTTGAGCAACCACCAGAAAAGACACAACAATATCAAATATAAAACACACACGGCACTGTGGAGTTTAGGTACCGTCATGATTGCCATGGGCCACGACGCCCACCAAAAAACCCATCGATCAAAAATCCATGCTGAACGATCAAGCACCCATACAACCCATGGCCATGTTCCAGACAAGGGTCCCAAAATCAAACACAAAGGTGTCAAAATAAAACTTGCGGTGGGGATCAAAAATAAATTCACCATCACCGAAATCAAGGAGATCCTGCCAAAAGTGGCTGCCAAGACAGGCGCTGTGGCCATACCGGTCGAAAGCGACAAAACGAGCAAAGATCGCAATTCTCCACGAAAGCCCTTCGCGTCCATCGGTTGAAGAATAAGGATCGCTGCCACGGCCGCAAACGATAGCAAAAATGAAATGTCATCGATGGCACTGGGATCCAGCAGCAGCAAGATACAGCCTGACCATCCAAATGCCGTCCAGCCCGTGGATGTCCGTCCCACCAAAAACGCAAGCATATAGGCCGATGTCATCCATGCAGCGCGCAAGACCGAAACCGTACTTCCCGACCACAGTACGAAACCCCATATGCACAAGAGCGCAAAAATTGCGGCAAGGCGTGTTGCCACACGCGGCCACAACGGCATCAGAAAACAAATCAATCGCCCAAGCCACAAACCGATCGCCGCCACCAAACTCGTATGCAAACCACTTAACGCGAGCAAATGGGCAACCCCTGCATCGGACCATCGCTGACGTTGATCAATATCGATGCCATAGGTATCACCCACCGCAAGGGCCGCGACCAATCCTGCTGTTCGCTTGGGAACATGCTTCCAAATGGTTGTATTCACATCGTTGCGCCAACCATCAATCACCGCCAAAAGCCCCGAGGCGCGCTGCCCAATGGTATAGCCGTGCACTCGGATACGCGGTGATAATTGCAACGCGCCAGGATTGAGCTGCGGTTCTATGGGATGCACGGTGAGATCCATCCACAGCACATCACCACGGGTTACTGTTTCGGCATCGAATGGAAGCGTGACAGCGACATCGTAACCCCTGTTTCTCCATCGTCCATCACAAGATTGCGCAAGCAATCGAACGGGCACGCGCAGCGTTTGCACACCACGTTGCTGTGGTTTAATACGCGATGCACCGCGGATCTGAGCCTGCCACAAAGAACGTGGCGCACATGTTTCAATGGTAGGATCATACGTATGCCCAGCCTGGGCGACCATGCCCGCGATAAACACGACAACACTTGCAGCAAGCCATGTCCCGCGTCGTTTCTTCCAAGCACAAAACGCCATCAGCAACGCACATGCTGTCCATAGGATCACCGCCCACGATGGCATCGTAAAAATCCGCTGAACACAGATCCCCAACGCAAGTGAAGCAAAAAAAACCAACGATGTGTGAAGTGAAACAAGCATAGCGTTGAAAAGCTATGCAAGAATTGAACCGGTCTATTATTCTTGATGACACCCCATGCAGGCAAATGCCGTATCAATCATCATGCGATGTTCTTTCTCGGTGTCATTGGGCAAACGTTCAACACGAAAAAGAGCGACATTGTCTTCGGCCTGCGCAATCCGGCGATCAAGAACATCACGATACGGCCATTGTGCATAGGTTTTTGACTGCTTGGCTTGTGCGTAGGCTGCGCGCGCAATTTTTGGATGGCCAGCCTTCACTTCCATGTCCCCTAAATTGAGAAAAAACCCTTCAAAATTATGGGGCGCAATCTCAGAATTCCAGCAAGCACGTTTAGGACCTGTGCGTGTCTCAAGCCTCATCCATGGTGCAAAATCCAGATTTTCACGATCAACATGGGTCCCCACACAGAGATCCAACGTGGCCCATTGTTCCTCCAATGCTTTTAAAAATTTTTCGCTGTCATAGGGAAATGTGCTCATCACATAGCCACTGGTAAACAGATTAAATTCAGGCCAAGCATCAACCGCATCTTGCATCATAAAAAAGCCCTGACGGATTTCTTTTTCATCGCCATGCAGGGAACCTTCCGCCATGGTCATAGAGGCCAAAAAACCGCGAAACCGTGCGTCGTGTGGTGCGAGCTTAACCGCCTCTTGAAAATACGTACGCGCCATGGTCGCATCATCGGTGATGCTTGCTGAAATTTGCGGTAGGCGTGTGCGCTCGGTAAGCCGCCACACATGTAAAAATGCGATATGGGACGCAATGCGCGCATCCTGGGGATGCTTGAGATACGCAGCCTTAAGCTGATCCAATGTCGCACCGATGGCGCCATACTCTCCCCCATGCAGCACTTTCCAAAAAGCGGCATCCGCCGATGTTGCCTCGGGACTCACATCGATCAATGGCGCTTTTGACGGCGCGGCCATGATGGCCATGGATGTACAACCTGCTAACAGAGTCCAAAAGAAAAATATGGGAATACGACGCATGCAGATGGAATCGAAACGCATACACAAATATAGCGCTATTTTTGAATTTTTTGAAAATATCGCGATGATGGTTGGTGGGCGCGGACGGAATCGAACAGTCAACCAATGGATTAAGAGTCCACTGCTCTACCAATTGAGCTACGCGCCCATGAACGGATCCATCCAGATCGACCGACCTGGACGCTCCGCATATATCCATGTATGCCTCTATTGACAAGAGGTAGCTCTAAGGAGAACACCGTGTCAGTCACCATCGATCGCGTCCACACGCTCCGTATGCTGGTTTTTATTATGCTGATGGCCAGCGCCATCGGTGCCTTTATGCTTACCCCTGTTTTGTGGAATGCAGCATCCACAGGCAAGCTTCCGGGCTGGGCACCTTTTATGGCACCTACTGCATTCAGTGCCTTTGTATTTATGTATGCCATGGATCGAGGGCGACTGGTGGCACGCAAAAACTATCCGCTCACCAAAGCATGCGGACAAGTTTTTCTTGCCGTGAGTTTTTTACTGCTTCTTTGGTCCCAACAACGCGATCAGCAGCGAACCGCCCAAGCCTCTGAATTCAGTATTGATTTGCAAATGCTGCTTTCACACAGGCAGCCCATGGTGCGTGCAGCGGCATGCGAGCTTGCGGGATCTCGTCACGCGATAAGCCACGAATCGGCCATGCGAAAGCTTGCGAGCAACGACCCATGGCGTATTGTGCGCGATGCATGCCAGACTGCGGCGGAAAAAATCGGCGCTACTGAATAACAAGATCAGCGTTCACCTTTGAAGCACCTGCATCATAAATCACATCCGGGTAAACATTGATTTGGCCCTGTATGCGATGCTCAATATCTACACCCACATTTTTATCGCTGCCCTGATTGCGCACCGTCATCTGAGCAAGGTGCACATCTAATGAATAAGTACGAACATTCCATACTTGTGTCTTGCCATCATAAACCAATTGACGCACTTTTTTCGGCCCGTTGTGTGATGGAACACCAATTTTTGGTCCATAAGAGCCATACGTAAATTGCATATCAGGATAAGCCGAGCGACCGTAGATCAAAATCCCCATCCACCCCATGCTAAATCGAGATTGTCCGGGCAATAACACCGCGTCGTATTCTCGGGGCGTATCTCCATTGCTTTGGTAATACGCAGGAGACAAGAAAGTGCCATAGCCTGTGATGATATCATCCGGATACCCTGTGCTGCCGTTCACCGTAACAAATAACTGGTGGGGAGGTGTCGTCACGCATCCCATGGATTGCCACGGCGAATTATCCCCATTGAGATATTGCCAATAAGTCGAATAGGTCATCGCTGCCGTTGGCGTGCCTGCACATGACCATCCAACACGATTTCCTTCTATCGAAAGAAATGTTGATCCCATACTGTATTTATTAAAACGAATATCAAAATTGGCATTCGCATTTGTTGCGGTCAAAGCAACAACCGACGGCAACCAACCAGAACTCGCGGGGATAGGGAAATCGACCACGTTCTCCACGAATGGTGCAAAAGTTAAGTTTCCAATATCGAACAAAGTATCGACCAACGCGTCATTGCCGATACGAGAAAACATCGAAGCCCATTTCGTTTCTACAACCCGAACCGGCGGAAAACGATACGTTGAAAACACCCGCACGATTTTCTCTGCCGACGAATTCCCTGTGGTATCACGCATTCGGATTTTCAGTGTATGAAATTGATCCGTCCCCAATCGTTTGATCAAACCTTCCTGACACAACACATTTTTTGAACAAAGCGCCTCAACGGTTAGCATAATTTCCGCACGGGAAATATCGGGTCCCGTCATCAAACGCGCAGTTTGCCAACCCAGTGGCGACGATGTCATTCCATTGGGTGTAAATGCATATTCAACCACGACCGGCTCTGTGTCTTGATCTTGATTGGAGATCAAAAGATGTGGCACATGCAATGGATCACCCGCCAAATCTACGTAGGTCGTAAAACGCAGGCCTGTATCCGTAAGCAACGTACTCGGATTGACTGTCGCCGTCGTACTTTCAGCATGCACATACGCGCCAGCAGCATTAAACGAGACCGTCCCTGAAGCATGATCTTGAAATGTCGTTTCTACAAATCCTGTAAATATGGGTGCAACATTATCACATACTATATTGGCAAGGGTCGCAGTACTCATACGATTAGCGCTATCGCGCACGGTGGCCACAAGTTTCGTTCGACCTGCACACGTAGGCAATGTCAACGCATACGCATCGGTACTTTTAGGCAATACAACCTGTTTGAGCACCGACGAAACGCCCAATGCACTATCGGGCGCACCTTTTGCATTCGCTTGTTGCACTGAAAATTCGAGGGTTTCAACCCGCGTATCATCATCGGACGTATTCACACGCACGGCAAGCGTCGCCGACTGAAGTGTTCCTGATCCATCGGTACGTTCAAGCGTCACATGGGGATCGCGCCAATCGTAAACATCAGCGACATCGGTTGAATCAAACAACGCATTGGAACACTGCATCAGGCTCGGCAAAAAACCTGTGATAGGCTGTGAATATCCTGCAATATCGAGATGGGCTTGCTCATTGAGCCAATCAATCAACCGAGACACAAGCAGTGAACGATGTTCTTTAGGTTGAAGCAATATGCCGTTCCCCACGCCCACCGCGGCATCGTAATTTTTCCCATTCCACACACCGTCCAATGCATCGAGTCCCAAAGACCATACGTAATCGTTGAGTTTAACACGCACATCAAAAGATGAACCCAAGTCGTAAAAATTCGCTCGCAACTGATAACCCACGTGCAACAGCGCCAAGCGATCCGCGAATGAATCACGCAGTTTAGAAACATCGCCGAGTGACGATGGCAGCACACGACGAATATCAGATGACGCATTGATAGTGCTCAAATCGACATAACACGCGCCTGAAGGATCATTGTATGGATGAGGAAGAATCGGTTCATGGGTGACTTTGTTTTCAAATAAACACGTGCACGACGACAAACGCTGCGCAAGCAACGCGTGGGCACGGATCACCGATTGAGAAAGCGATGTTCCAGGTTCATTATGTTTGAATCCATCAGCAAAAGATGCCGCCAACGATGTTTCGGCATTCACCACCACAGTGCCCAAATCCACACCTGTGGATTGTACACTGCGTTTCTTGGGAGAATAGGCAATCCACGTGCGATAGGCGGGCGTTGAAATATAGCTTTTTGGTTTTGCAATATCGCTTATCGATTGGGTGGTGCCACCATCAATAAACAATTCAATCACGCCGCTGTAGGTTTCATTGACCGTGTTGATATCACGCAATCGCAATACTGCACGCCCTGTGCTATCGGTGATACAACCGCTATCGACTGCGCATGCATCAATGCGTCGTCCCCGACGTCCATCGTTCATGATCTGATAAGCACGCGCCATGCCACCCACAATGGGGAAGCCTATATGAGCTTGCACAGTCACACTGCCATCGGCGTAGAGATCAGGCGATACGGTGGTTGATTTTTGTGCATCGTCAAAACCCGGTGATGAAATTTTACAAACAAAACCATTCACAACATCGTCTGTCGGCAAATGTCCTGTGGACCATAGACAGGAATGCTTATGGGGAAGCCGCGTGTCGCAGATAAGATGTTTGTCTTCATCGATACGTGCGACGTAATCATCTGAACTTCCTGCAGGGACGGGTTTTCCCTGAGGCCCTGCAATAATTTCGCACGATGTTTCTTCATCGGGACATTCGCAGGTGATGCGCGCAATTTCGGGAATGCCACTGGGCACTTGACCAAACGTAATTTCGCCATAGGTCCCATTGTAATGCACAGGCACACGCAATGTGCTGGTTTGCTCAAAAATATCGGTGGCAACACAAACGAGGGTCGCATCCATATCGCCTTGTCTGATCGCATCGGCATTCAACATCATTCGACGTCGCTCAATACCGTCCTGCGTGCCAGGAACAACTTCCTGCACTGCATATTGTTTGTTTTCATATTCAAAAAACACTGACATTTCCGTCACACGCGATTGGTCCGTGGCTTCACATAGCACTGCCAAACTGGGCCATACCAAATCCCCCGGGTAAATATCTTTAAGCGCCAGTACAGGCGGGCGCACATCAAACGTTTCTGTGGCCACAACAAATGCACCACCCGACATGGTCGCCATACGATCAATCAACGATGCTTCCGAACTTTGTGTGAGGCCCAATGTATTTGCAATACTACCAAGCCAACGGTGCAGTGAACGAGCCATTTCTGTACGCAGTAAATCAGAGGGTATCGCGATATTGTTGATTGTTATTTCTTGGGTGCCTTCTTTTCCGTCGGCCACACCATCGGCTGCGATATCACGGGCAAGCGCATCACGAATCGCATCCACCGAATAAAAGGAGGACGCTACACGCGCACGTGTCGCAAGCATATTCCCAAGCACTGAAATAGATTCAAGATAGGCTCGCAATTGCATCCCTGTGGACTTGTCCACATTTTTATCACTCGGATAGGTGCGTTGCGGATCAAAGCCAACATACTTCACAAAATTCATGGATGCTTGGGTATGGGCTTCGATGGGATCACGATGTTGGTCGATCAAGTACTTGTAATAAGCGCCCTGCCATTGACTGAGTATATGCAAATGAACAGGCCCAAACTCGGTCTTGTCGTCGGGGAAAGCGTATACGTAGCTGCGCAATACAACATTATTCAGAATAGGATTTGCGATTTCGACAAGATATGCGCCATCGTCCAAACCAAGATCGATATTAAACGTACCCGAGGCGTTTGTTGTTGTACTGGCCCGAACGCTCCCTGCACCGCTTGCCGAATAAGGATAGAGACGCACTGTATGGCCGCCCAACGCGCTTCCATTGAACCATGCAGTGCCTTGAAGTTTCACCACTTCATCACGCACATTTTTGAGCGGATTATCTTGCTGACACCCCGAAAGAAACAACACAAGCGTGAAAATGCGTACTATCCCAAATCTCATCAAAAAGCCTATTCAAACTCATATAGGTTAATAATTGATCTTCTTACTATTTAGGTAAAAAATAACAAGTGTTGCGATGTGTCATTTTGCTACAAACAGAGTCCCAATCGTGCACGATCCTCTGCGCTGAACGTCACGGCATCGACCTCGCGCACAATCAATATTCGTTTAAGCAACAAGGCGGTAATAAAAACGCCAAACACATACACCGCGATCCACCGCAAAGACATACTTGTAATTATGGTAACCATTTAAAAATGGTCGTCAAATGCTTGGCACATCGACGCACGCCACATTTTCCGATACCCATATGGTTATGACCGATACACTTTTTTCACGCATCATTGACGGCAGCATTCCGTGCCACAAAGTCTACGAAGATCCTTATGTTTTGGCGTTTTTGGATATCAATCCATTAAGCATTGGGCACACGCTTCTAATCCCCAAAGAAGCCAAGGCAACCATGGGCGAATTATCCGACGAAAGTGCTGCGGCCCTTGGCCGCGTGCTGCCGCGCATCTGCCGTGCCATTTGTGAGGAAACAGACTGCCAAGATTATAATATTCTGCAAAACAACGGCAGAGCCGCCCATCAAGCGGTATTCCATGTGCATTTTCACATTATTCCCAAACCCTCATCCCAGGAAGGACTTGGGGTCCGTTGGCCTACAAAAGATATGGATCATCAAGAAGGTGCTGCGATGGCACTGAGGTTAAAGAACAGGATTCTTTGAGACTGCTTCAGCATTGGCACGCAGTGCCTTGCGTTGCTCGGCAACCATGTATCCAAGAGACTTAGACAATTGATCAACGCCCGCACCCGTGACCGCTGAAATCGTAAAAAATGGCAGCTGATGCACACGGGCATAGTCTGCAACACGCTCTTCCGCTTCAGTCACAAAATTCAAATCGGCACGATTGAGCACCAACACACGCGGGACTTTGGCCAAATCGGGATTGTGGGCACGCAATTCAGCCTCGATCGCTTCAAAATCAGCAATCGGCTCGCGCGATTCGTCGTCGGGGATGACTGTCACCATATGAACAATGACACCCACACGCTCAACGTGGCGTAAAAATTGCGTACCAAGCCCCGCGCCCTCACTTGCCCCAACAATCAAGCCAGGAACATCGGCGACCACATAATCGAGATCATGATTCACACGAACCACACCAAGATTTGGGACCAGCGTCGTAAAGGGATAATCTGCGATTTTTGGACGGGCCGCAGATATTTTAGCGATCAGCGATGACTTGCCCACATTGGGAAATCCAATGAGTCCAACATCCGCCAGCAGTTTGAGCTCAAATCGCAATGATTTTTCTTCCCACGGTTCACCCGGTTGGGCTTTTCGCGGCGCCTGCTGAATGGAGCTTTTGAAATGGGTGTTGCCTTTGCCCCCACGACCTCCGCGGCACACAACCAGTCGTTGTCCATCATCTACGAGATCGGCGATCAATTCACCCGTCACATTGTCGTAAACTTCGGTGCCACATGGCACAGGCAGAATAGCATCTGCGCCATCGGCTCCGGTTTTCAAACAACCTTCTCCACCGCAGCCATTTTTGGCTTCGTGGCTTCGCTTGTAGCGATAATCAAGAAGTGTCGCGAGCTGGACATCGGCAACTATAATAACATCACCACCATGACCGCCATTACCACCGTCGGGACCACCAAATGGGATGAATTTTTCACGACGAAAAGAAATGGAGCCAGGTCCACCTTTGCCAGAACGAACCTGAACGGTTGCTGTATCGGTAAACCTGTATTTCACGGCGATGTTCTACTTCTTGGATATTAGGCAGGTACTGGAACAGCAGCAGGCACAACAACCGCAAACGTGCGTTCACGGCGTGATTGGTAACGAACAACACCATCCGCCGTAGCGAACAATGTAAAATCGCGCCCAAGACCTACGTTTTTGCCCGGATGGATTTTTGTACCCACCTGACGCACGAGGATGTTCCCAGCCACAACAGACTGACCATCGTGACATTTTACGCCACGATACTTCGGATTTGAATCGCGACCGTTTCTACTGGAGCCTTGACCTTTTTTATGTGCCACGAATTACCCCACAATTTCTGTGATTTCGATCTCAGTATAGTTTTGACGATGTCCGATGGTCTTGTGGAAACCCTTGCGGCGTTTCTTTTTGAACACACGGATTTTCGGTCCGCGACCATGAGAGACAATCTTTGCCTTCACAGAAGCGCCAGCCACCAAAGGCTGACCGATTTTCAGGTCCAAATCACCTGAAAGCATCAAAACTTCTTCGATCACGAACTCGGAGCCCACGTCGCCTGCGAACTGGTCGACTTTGAGACGTTCACCCTGAGTGACTCGATGCTGTTTTCCACTGTTGCGTATAACCGCATATGCCATGGCCTGGCTCTCCTTAACTGCGCGAACTGGCTGCTTTATTGCAGGCTGTTGCGCTATGTCAAGGGAGGCCAAGCCGTGAAATCGCAGAACACAGGGCGGCTCACCAACCGCCCCTACATATAACCACCATGGAGCCGCTTGACACCTCGTGCAGCACCGTTTAGCGGATAAATGCCATTCCCAAGGAGCACGCCATGGAAATTTTTATCGATAGCGCTGATGTGAACGAAATACGCGAAGCCGCCTCCTGGGGCATTGTCGACGGTGTCACCACCAATCCTTCGCTGATCGCAAAATCAGGCCGTGATTTTCGTTCGGTGGTGCATGAGATCTGCGAAATCGTTGATGGCCCCATCTCTGCAGAAGTGGTGTCCACAGAATCCGCAAAGATGATCCCCGAAGCCCGTGAAATCGCGAAAATTCACCGCAACATTGTGGTTAAATTGCCGCTCACGACCGCAGGACTGCAAACCACCAAAATCATGTTTGAGGAAGGTATCAAAACCAACGTCACGCTATGTTTTTCTGCAGCCCAAGGGCTTCTTGCTGCAAAAGCAGGCGCAACGTATATCTCGCCATTCATTGGACGCCTTGATGATCTCGCCCATGTTGGCATGGATATCATCGAAGAGTTGGTCACCATCTACGACAACTACGGTCTCCCAACCAAAGTGCTCGCCGCAAGTATCAGACACCCAAGACACGTTGTTGATGCAGCCCTGATCGGTTCGCACGTATGCACCATTCCATTCAAAGTGCTTGCACAACTCGTCAAACATCCGCTTACAGATAGTGGCCTCGCTGCATTTCTTAAAGATTGGGAAAGTGTGCCTAAGCGCTAAGCTGCACCCACATCCCATTTGGACCCGGTCACGATCTGTTGCAAACTTACTGCATGATACAACATCCTATTATCGATTCAGCTCTGCCCAATCATGGATCGGCACACCCAAGTGCCCCACACAAAGAACATCCCGTATTATTGTTTAATCGGCGCGCTAAAAATGCCAGTGATAGTATCGCCCATCACTGCCGCCGAATGCTGGGTGATGAGTATTTCATGAGCACAGGCTCCCTCAACGACGCCGAAAGTGCATGCCGACAAATCGTGCAATCAGGCTATCAAACGGTGCTTTGTGGAGGCGGTGATGGCACCATGGTACGCACTTTCAATATCATATTAAACTATGTGCGAGAATCCAATCGATGGCGCGAAGAACGACGAAACCGATCCGGTGAAATATTACCCAATATTGCAATGCCCGTCTTTGGGTTTCTTCCCCTCGGCACAGGCAACAGTCTGCAGCGTGTTACAGGAACACAAGCCAATCAACGCGGCATTCGCACACTCATGGACACCGCCCATCAACACACCATGCAGTTGCCTTTGCTTACCGATGGCGATGACCATTTTTATTTCGGTGGGTTTGGTTTTGATTCACTTTTACTTCAGCATTACACAAGCCTAAAAGACCAAACACAATCGACTTTTATCAAGCCATTCGTACACTCGGTCCTTGGCTACGTACTCGCCGGTTTAGGAAAAACACTCCCACGTATGGTGCTCGGTTACGATTATATGCCTGAAGTGTGTGTGCGCACACGCAATGAGGCTTGGTACGTTGATCCGCGCAGAGGCGATTTTCTCGTCCCCATTGAAGCAGGAACCGTGTTGTATGAAGGCCGCGTTGGTTTGGTCGGCGCTGCAACGTCGAGTTTGTATGGCTATGGCTTTAAAGCATTTCCCCTTGCAGGTTTATCGCAAAACCGCTTTCATTTGCGCATTGCGACGTTTGGTGCAGGACGCGCGCTTGGGCAACTTTTACCCATCTGGCGTGGTAGTTATCGTTGTCACCATGATATGTTCGATTTTCTAGCCACCGATGTTGACATAGAACTCACAAAACCCTTTGCGTACCAACACTCCGGCGATTCCTTGGGTGAAAGATCCTCTCTTCGATGGCGTATGAGCCAAGAGTCCATTAAACTCATTGATGCATATCAACCCCTTTTCCCATCCATGACGTAGGATATTGTCGTACTTGTCTCTTTGAAATTCGTCACAATTTGTGGTACTATCCTATTATCATGCGCAAACAATGGGCCTTGATAGGTGTTGTTATGTTGGCACCTGCTGGCGCGTTTGCCGAAGAACCTAAACCATCGAGTGATTTGTTTCAGGTGTCCGCCTACCTTGAACCTACTGTGCACTTTTGGGAGCAAATTTTCACCGAATATACGAGCACGCAACTTGTGATCCATGATCTCTATCGTCCAGGCATTATCTGGAACGTAGTGGATCTCAAAACGGCCTATGAGGAAATTCCACGCCGCGAAGTCCAAGAAATCACCCGCTTTGCCATGCTCGACATCCAGACGCGCTTACGCCGTCTCCACGAACACCCCGTCGCCACCGATGCGCTTGATGATCACCTTCTTGCCATTACTGCAAGCCTTGATGACCATGGCATTGATGAGCCATGGACGCGACTGCGCATTCAGCGTGGGATCTCCGATGAATTTCAAGTAAGCCTCGCACGCTCGAAACGCTGGATCCCTGACGTGCGCCGCGTGCTCGCACAAGAGCGCGTTCCTGTGCAATTGGCGGCGCTGCCTTTTATTGAATCGATGTACAACAACAAGGCCTATTCAAGTGTGGGCGCTGCTGGTGTTTGGCAGCTCATGCCCAATACGGCGCGCCAATTTGGTCTTAAAGTATCCCGCAAACGCGATGATCGCTACGAAATTACCCACGCAACCAAAGCAGCCGCGCGCCTTCTTCAAAGCAATCTGAAACGGCTAGGAAGCTGGCCTCTCGCAATCACCGCATACAATCATGGTGCGGGAGGCGTGAGCCGTGGCATCAAACAGGTGGGATCACGTGAAATTGAGCATCTGATCAGCAATTACCAACGCGGTAGCTGGGGCTTTGCTTCTAAGAATTTTTACGCCGAATTTTTGGCAGCCTTGGGTATCGCCGAAGAACATATTACAATCATCCATCCATCCACAGCCCCGACGCCTGCCCAAAAATTGGCAAAAAAAATAGCCAAAAAGCATACAAAAATTCCTGCTAGAAAAATAGCCAAAAGACATACATACTAACTCCCCTGGCTGACCCCGTTATTCTTCGCTATGGTGCACAGGGTGAAATACCAGTCACCCGCAAAACGTATTGTTCGCACCCTGGCCATCGCATCCGTCGCATTGATTTTAATGACGAGCGTAAGCGTTGGTGCAATCAAAAGCTCACTTCCGGCTATCAGCAAAATATCCGATTACAAGCCACCCCAATCAACCCATGTTTACACCGATGACGGTGAGCTTGCGGCCGTGTTTGCCGAAGAACGGCGTACAGTCATTGAAATACGCAGCTTGCCCAAATTTGTCGTGAATGCATTTCTCGCCGCCGAGGATGCTAAATTTTATGAACACAAGGGACTTGATTACACCGGCATATTTCGGGCCGTACTCAAAAATCTGCGACCTGGTGCACATCGTCAAGGTGCAAGCACCATCACTCAACAAACCGTCAAAGCATTGATCACCGGCGATGAACGTACCTACGGTCGCAAGATCCGCGAAGCGATGCTCGCATTTGAGCTCGAACGCCTATTAAGCAAAGACGACATTCTATACATCTACTTAAATCAAATTTATTTTGGTTCAGGCGCCTACGGTATCGAAGAAGCAGCACAAACCTATTTTGGGAAACCCGCCAAACGCTTATCCATTGCAGAAGCAGCAATACTCGCTGGAGCACCCAAAAATCCTTCAAAATACAATATAAGGTCCAATCCAGAAGCCGCCAAAGAACGACGCAAATATGTGCTTGACCAAATGCAAGAACATGGATGGATCACACAGTCCGAATGGAACAATGCCCTGCAAGCATCTATTCCGCTTCCAGCGACAACTCTCGCTGCAATTAAATTAGGTCCACACTATATTCATCACGTTCGTGAACAACTCGTTCAACGTTTTGGTGAAAAACAAGTCATGGAAGGCGGCCTTACCGTCTATCTCGGCATGAACGCTGAGATGCAGCGTGCCGCCACTCGCGCTCTTCAGACCGAGCTTGAAACATTTACAAAAATGCACGGATGGAAAGGCGCAAACGCCCGTGTTGAAGTGAATCGCTGGAAAACATTTTACACAGAATTACGCACAACCTATGCATCAGCGAAATTACGGCGCGCACACTATGTCACGGGAGCCAATGGCCTTTGGATTTGGGATCTACGTGCGATGTTGCAATCTATCAAAACAGGGACCCCTGTTGATCTCATGGAGATGCAACTTCTTCCCGCCAAACGACAAACCCGCATTGTTGTGCCCATCACGCAACTTCGTCCCAGCGAAGGATTGGCATTTGCTGATCTCGGTGGATCCCTATCCCCACTCAAGCTTACCGATCTGAAATGGGCACGACCACTCAGCGTAGATTCATACACACCTGAACCACGCAATATATCAAGCGTTTTCCATGTTGGGGATCTGGTTGAAGTTGAGATCATAAATCCCAATACAAATCCTATTCAAATTCAGCTTATCCCTATCCCTGCGGTACAAGCCGCGTTGGTATCCATCGATCCTGAAACCTATCACGTGCGTGCACTGGTCGGTGGTTATGAGCAAACACCCGGTGGCCTTAATCGTGCAACACAAGCACTCAGACAGCCTGGTTCAGCTTTTAAACCCATTCTCTACGCCGCAGCGATTGCCGCAGGCACCATCACACCTGCATCTATTTGCCCCGATTCTCCCGTTGTTCGCTATGATCCTTGGACCGGCCAATCATGGAAGCCTGAAAATTATGAAGATGGCGTTTACGATGGGAACATCACCTATCGAACCGCGTTAACGCGATCGAAAAATACATGCTCCGTAAAACTTATCGAACAGTTGGGCGTGGCTCCCGTGATCGATCTCGCAAAACGCCTCGGCATTGCAAGCAGTCTTCCAGCCAACGATACTTTGGCACTGGGCACTGGAGATATAACACCACTTGAATTGGCCGGGGCTTACAATGCTATCGCCGCCAAAGGCGCATACGCCACACCCATTTTCATTCGTAAAGTTGAAGATGCCAGAGGAATAATTTTACTCGAAAATAAAGCGCAACCTGAGCAGATACTCACGCCTGCCGCAGCCTACGTGGTGACATCCATGATGGAATCGGTGGTTGAATCAGGAACAGGAAAACGCGCACAAGCCCTTGGACGACCCATTGCGGCCAAAACAGGCACAAGCAACGAATCACGCAATTTATGGTTTTCAGGTTTTACGCCCGATCTCGAAGCCACCGTATGGATCGGACTTGATGACAACAAACCTGTCGGGAGATCAACAGGCAGCAGCGCCGCACTTCCTATTTGGCTCGCGTACATGCAAGAAGCGGTGCGCGGAACAACCCCCACACCATTTACACCGCCACTCGAAGGGATCACCATGATTCCTATCGATCCTATCACTGGCGACCTCGTCGACATCGCACTGCCCCATCGCATGGAAGTATTCATCACTGGCAGCGAACCCACCGTGAATACCAAAGCACCTGAAAGTATTTTTTTAGAAGATGAACCGTGATATGAAATAGACAATAGCAGATGGAAATTCTCTGTTATTTTTTATTTTGAAACATGGGCATAGCTTTGCAAAAATTGCCCTGTGATGCTTCTCGTGGTTAAAAGATGCCAATCTATTTAACACTCATTGAGGAGTTTCCCATGCGTTATCTTGTTATTTCTGCTTTGGCATTGGGCTTAGCCGGTTGTGGTGATGATGATGCTGACGTGACCGCATCAACATGCGCTGCAGTGGGTAAGAAGCTTGTTGGAGCCGCTTGCGCGGATCTTGATCCAACTGACAAATATGTTGTTGCAAGAAGCACGACGTACACAATATGCTGGACATATTCAAGTTCGACTTTCGCATCGCTTGGACTCGTATTAACCCACGCGACAAACGCGACGGCACTTCCAGCAGCCGCATGCCCTGCAACAACAGGTGCGGGTGCTATGGATTTACTTGGAACTTGCAATACCAACGACGAACCCGCCGAGCCCGTTTTCTCGGTGTTTGAAGCCACAACATCGACAGAAGTAACAAATTGTAGAGCCGGCGTTGCAAGCGGCTCAGGCAACGATGCAAAGGTCACTGTTGCAGGCCAGGATTGTATTACCTCCAATGTATGGAAGACAGATTGCGCAGACACCGGCGCCACGGTATGCTCCACAACCGCGGGTGACACGTTAAATACATGTGTAACTCCATCATAATTTTCATCTAAATATCACCTTGCCTATTGAGCTCACGCTCCGCAATAGGTGCACGGAGATACTGCGGAAGCAGTGTCATCGGATCATCAAAATTACCCAATTCAATCCGTTGTGCAGCAAGCACAATCAATGCAGCCGCATCGGGCGCAAACGCGCGCGGCTCACAATGCTGTTCATGCGCGATGCGATTGGCCACATCACTTCCGTCGGTCACCACGCCATCAAGACATATCTGACGAAGGCGTGTGATGGTTGCATCGGGCGAATCAATCTCATCGGCAAGCAAAGTTCCGCCTGTCATACTGTAGACCGCAGAAAAAACTTCATCCCGGCGCGCATCAAACGCAGCTGCCCAAGGGCCGCCGCCCATGCTCAAACACTGAAGCCCAAGGCTTGAAACACCAACAATCGGCACATCACCGTATCCCAGAGCCAAACCCTTGGCAGTGGCAACTGCGACACGTACCCCCGTAAAAGAACCCGGTCCAATGCCTACCACAATGGCTTTAGGTTTTTCATGTAGCCAAGATTGGAGATGCACCATCAAGGCTTCTGAGGGTTGGCCTTGCATCGGCAGGCGATGCGAATTGACCGACGTAGGAGTCACAAGCGCAGCGCATCCTGGCGTTACCGAAGTATCAAACGCGAGAATGCTGCCGTTCATAAGTGATGCAACGGCCATTGCTTGATCGTGTAAAGTTTGTAGAAACAAAAATGCACCCCATCGCAGGGGCGGTTCGCGAACCGCCCTAACAAGGGTCGTTCACGAACGACCCCTACAAAACATGGCAATCACCGATTTATCCTAAGACATACCGAACAATGTCATTTTTGAATGCAAGAAGCATCAACATCAAAAGAAGTGCCATACCAATGCTGTTGGCAATTTCACGCATACGCACAGAAGCTGGCTTTCGCATCACAGCTTCAATGGCCAAAAACACCAAATGGCCACCATCAAGCACCGGCACGGGCAATAAATTTAACAAACCTAAATTGACACTGATCATCGCAAGCGTACGAAAAAATGCCGACCAGCCATGCTTGGCGCTTTTTTCGGCAACAACAAATAACATGATCGGCCCACCCACGGTGTCCAAGGGCACGCCGCCCGAAAAGAGCTTGGCCACACCGCGACCAATCAAACTTGCATCATCGCCCACTTGAATAAACGCACGTGCCGACGCATCAAAAAAACCAACATTCAAAATTTTAGAATACGTGCCAAGCAACGACGTATCATTTTGCATCCCAATCACGCGCACTTTGTGGGACTGCTTCAATTCGTCCTGCTCGTCTTTCACTTCAACAGCGATGCGTTTATGCATCAACTCCCGACCACGTTGGATCAAAACATCCACTTCCGTTCCAGGCAGCGCCTCTCCCAATGAAGCCAAATCAAAGGTCCACACATCCACTGCGCGCGTGTGCGGTACTGCATTGGGCGCATGAAATGTCACCTCAACCAAACGATCACCTGGCTTGATTTCCGCCGATGCCGCGGGTGTGTTCTCATCCACTTTTGAAACGACACTCTCCATGCTCACGAGTCCCGTGTAACCACCGGATGCATCCGCTGCACTTCCAAGATCTGGACGCATGCCTTCAGGCCACACGGCATCGGGTTTAAGCATCACGTCCATCGGCAAAGTATTGCGGAGCACAGAAAGCTTCACCGTCGCGCCGCTCAACACACGGCGCAATCGTTGTTGCACCTCATGCCATGCCTGAATTTTATTGCCATCAATGGAAGCGATGATATCGCCCGATTGCAAACCCACCGCAGCCGCAGGACTGCTGGGATCAACCACCGCCAATACAGGTTTTACATACTGAAGCGAAACACCAATACGACCACGTGAGGAGGAATCGCCCAATGCATCTGTTTCAACCACAGCAAGAGGACGAACCGTCACATCACGATCGGCTTCACCTTCACGGCTCACACGCATCGTGATCGGCTGTTGCAACGAATCGCCAATACCACGACGCAGATCGGTCCATGTTTCTGTTGCCTTGCCGTTGATCGCGATCACACGATCACCTGGACGAATACCCGCCTGCCAGGCCGCACCATCGCGTTCAACCACGCCAAGACGTGTATCGCCCACTTCGCCCGCACCCACAAACATCGCCTGATAAACAAAAAATGCGAGCAATAGGTTAAAAACAGGTCCAGCCAATGCGATACATGCACGTTGCCAAACCGGTCGATTGACGAATGCGCGCGCTGCGTCTTCATGGGAAATCGATGCTTCGTCTTCGGGCTGCTCACCCAGCATTTTCACATAACCACCCAGCGGTAAAAGGCTGAGCCAGTATTCGGTTTCACCATAGGTAAAACCAACGATCTTGGGACCAAAACCCAAACTAAATCGCAACACTTTCACACCGCACCACTTGGCGACCAAAAAGTGTCCTAGTTCATGAAAGAAAACCAGGCCGCCAAGCAGCAAAACAAACCAGTGAAGATTGGAGATCACATAATCCATAGAGTGCGATCCTTTGCGTAACACACGGGCGGTTCACGAACCGCCCCTACGCTAAAAATAAGATGCCATAGTATGCCACAGGGGCTGCAAAAATGAGGGAATCAAACCGATCAAGAAACCCTCCGTGTCCTGGGATCAACTGTGAGCTGTCTTTCACACCATACGACCGTTTCAGCAACGACTCGCACAAATCGCCAACAATTCCCGCAACACCGACCATTAAGCCCAATAATGCGCCTATAACCCAAGTTTTCCCAGGAAGAACCCACCCAGCAGCCACGAATATTCCACCAACAGCAACGGATGCACACAAACCGGCCAACGCACCTTCTATCGTCTTGCCTGGCGAGACCTGAGGACACAGCCGATGACGACCAAAGGCCCTGCCTGCGAAATAGGCCGCCGTATCCGACAACCACACGCATAACAACACCATCCCAGCGGCATACAAACCTTGGTCCATGTGCCGAAGCTGGGCGTAGTATGGCAGTAGCCCCGCGCAATAAAAAATACCCAACAACATGGTTTCTGCGCGTCTGGCCGCAGTTGCAATGTCGATAGAACCCACGAGAACAACCGATAGTACTGCAAGCCCAATCACAGCCCAGATCCCATCGTTCACGAGGGGTATCGTGATTAAGCCCGACCGCGATGCATAGGCGGCCAAGACCAAAACATAACCCACAACACGCGCAACAACGCCATGGGATACATTCGCCATGCGCTGATATTCCCAGTACATCAAGACACAAATCAGCGCACACAAGCCGTGAAGGAAAAATCCACCCGAATAGGTTGCCCACAGAAGCAGTGGTACAAACACCAATGCAGCCATCACACGATGTTTGAGCACGAAAACTCCCTTCAGAACACCCTCACCGCCGCGCTTCGCTCGGCGACTCTCCCAAAGGGAGAGTATTAGGGGTTGGGCGTCATTTGTTGAGCGGTACAACCAAATCGGCGTTTTCGGCCAATATAAACACCTACGGCGTCATCAATATCGCTCGCTGTCATATCTGGCCACCAACGATCGATAAAAAGTAATTCCGAATAGGAAAGTTGCCAGAGTAAAAAATTGCTAAGACGTTGCTCACCCGATGTTCGCAACAACAAATCTGGATCGGGCATGCCAGCCGTACTCAAAAATGACCCAAACAACGCTTCATCAATATCTTGGATTTCAAGCTGGCCTTCTTTAACACGCGAAGCCACGGCACGTACGGCACGCAGGATATCATCGCGTCCACCATAATCGAGTGCGAGATTAAGTGTCATACCAGCACAATGCGCGGTTGCTTTGATGGCCCGCTCCACAGCGGCTGCTGTGCTTTGCGGAAACCGACGCAAGCCACCAATCACATTTAAACGGATCCCCTGTTCAAGCAATGTTGGCGTTTCTTCATCACAATAGGTGCAAAGAAGATCCATGAGACCGGCCACTTCGCCGTCTGGTCTGCGCCAATTTTCGGTCGAAAATGAAAACAACGTGAGATACGGAATGCCCAATTCACGCACTCTGGTTGTGATCAGACGAACCGCAACTGCACCACGACGATGTCCGTCTATGCGCGAAAAACCTTGTTCTTCAGCCCACCGCCCGTTTCCGTCCATGATGATGGCGAGGTGCTGCATCGGTGCGGGTCCGATCGTTCGGTTGCTCATGATTTTCCCGGTCCCCCAAAAGCATATTCCGTATTTGAAACCAAATACCGGTCACCACCCATACGGTGGCCAAACAGACGTAAAAGCCTGAACAAAGTACATAGGCACCAGGCGCAAAACACGAACCTTCTTCAGCTCGTAACACTGCCCCCAGCGTCGAAACGATCCCCACGGTGGAAATCAAGGCATAGAACAGCACGCCAGCAAGCTGCAAGCCCCGATACACCCCAACAGCCGCCAACAACGCCCCCGATGTGCCCAAAAGTAAGGCCTGATAGGCAAATGGAAGAAAATATTTTGCAACCACCATCGTGATCAATGACGCACTCACGACCGTTAAAAAACCAAGAAGAACATCAAGCAACGGCCAGAGTAAAAATGGAATCATGGCGGCGACAAGGGCTGCACTCGGCACACTAGGCAAAAACATCAGACGGGCCAAAACAAGCCCGCCCCACCATCCGAGGGCCCCCAAGGCCACGCCAAGAAAAACACGCGGATATTTCCCGCCAAGCACAAGCGATACCGATGCGTAAATAAAAACAAGAAAAGCAACATAGCGAGGCGCAGAGGCAAGCGTTGCCATCATCGAGGCAGGAATTGCACTCAAATACTCTACCAATGCGTTCAAATTTCTATGATCTCTCGTTCCTTTTGCCCGAGGATCCCCTCCACATCTGTGATCCCTTTGTCGATGATCTCTTGCACCTGTTCAAGGGCACGCTTCAGATCATCCTCGGAGATCTCTTTGTCTTTTTCGAGTTCCTTCAGCATTTCATTGGCATTGCGACGATGATTGCGAAGCGCGACTTTTGATTTTTCGCCTTCGGTTCGGGCCTGCTTCACCAATTCTTTGCGTCGCTCTTCGGTGAGTTGCGGGATGGGAAGCCGAATAATTTCACCATCACTTTGCGGATTAAGACCAAGTTTCGAGGCCATGATGGCGCGCTCGATATCGATCGTGAGCTTCTTTTCCCACGGCTTGATGGTGATCATCCGCGGATCCGTAGCCGAGATCTGCGCCACTTGCGAAAGGGGGGTGGGAGTTCCGTAATAATCGATACGCACACCATCCAATACAGCAATATTTGCACGGCCCGTGCGCAACTTCGCAAGCTGCATTTTCAAGCCGTGATGGGTATCGCTGATTTCTTTGTCTAAATCTTTCACAATGTCGTTAATCATGTGACCTCGGTATAGCGAGCCTGAAAGGCTCGGATCTGCGCTTCGCTACCAATATACGTGCCAATTGGATCGCCAAGAGACGCTTTGCAAATATTGCCAGCCTTTCCCATGTCAAATACCATCAGCGGCATGCTGTTGTCTTTGCACAAAGAAATAGCGGCGGTGTCCATCACACGCAAATCGCGCTGAAGTACATCCATATATGAAAGCGTCGTAAAACGGACTGCATTGGGGTGTGTTTTGGGATCGGCATCGTAAACACCATCCACATGTGTGGCTTTAAGCAAAACATCGGCGCCAATTTCCATGGCACGAAGGGCAGCCGCTGTATCGGTGGTAAAATAAGGGTTGCCTGTACCTGCTGCAAAAATGACGACGCGGCCTTTTTCGAGGTGTCGCATGGCACGGCGTCGGATATAGGGCTCAGCGACAGAGCTCATGGCAATGGCCGTTTGTACCCGCGTACTCACGCCGATTTTTTCAAGCCCATCTTGCAATGCCAAAGCGTTGATCACGGTCCCCAGCATCCCCATATAATCGGCATGGGCGCGATCCATCCCATGGGCACTGCCCGCAACGCCACGGAAAATATTACCGCCCCCAATGACAATCGCAACTTGGATCCCTTGGGAGGCGACTTGTCTGATCTCGTCACCGAGCGACAATAAGATCTGAGGACTTATTCCGTAACCCCGATCACCTTGGAGCGCTTCCCCTGAGATCTTGAGTAAAATACGTTTAAACGGCAGGCTTGTACTCATTACGCATCGCTTCGTAACAAATGCCATATGTCAACGCAAGGAGATCCCCATGAACAGAAAACCGCGCATCGGAATTACCTGCGACACCACGCAAACGGCAAAAGGTTTTCCAGCGCTTCTTCTTGAAAATAGCTATGTTGACGCTGTCAAAATGGCCGGTGGTCTCCCGTTTTTACTTGCGCCCGAAATTGATCCAGAACTCTATCTGCCTCATCTCGATGGCCTTGTGATCACAGGTGGGGCTTTTGACATCGATCCTGCACATTATGGCCAATCTCCAAGCCCCAATCTAGGAGCCATCAAACACACACGCACCGATTTTGAAACGGCGTTGATCAAAGCCGCACTGCATCGCGATATGCCGATGCTTGGGATCTGCGGCGGTATGCAACTTTTGGGGGTTCTCGCCAGATGTACGATGATCCAGCATCTTCCCGATCATGGATCCCATGGCCATGAGCAAACAATAAGCAAAACATTGCCTACACATCAGGTGAAGCTTAGCCCAGGATCGCATCTGCAACGTGCCTATGGACTTGAAAAAATCATGGTCAATAGCACCCACCATCAAGCCCTGGATCAGATCTCCGCACAGGTTCTGGTGTCAGGTGTTAGCGACGATGGGATCATCGAGGCCATTGAGTTACCAGCCTATCGTTTTGTGGTTGGGGTTCAATGGCATCCGGAAGCTTTGGGAGCTATCGCGCCTTATGAGGCACTAATACGAAATGCAGGAAGAGTTTAGGCTTTACGCCGCAAAACCTGCTGGTGGACCACCGTACGCTTCCTGCTTGGCAAGGGACTCAAAACGAACGTGCTTGTTGAAAAATCGCAATTTGACGGTGCCTGTAGGGCCATTGCGTTGTTTGCCAATGATGATTTCAGCAATACCTTGTTCGTTGGTATCGGGATTGTAATATTCATCGCGATAAACAAAGCATATAACATCTGCATCCTGTTCGATCGCGCCCGATTCTCTCAAATCACTCAACATAGGGCGCTTGTCTTGACGCTGCTCCAACGAGCGATTGAGCTGACTAAGCGCGACAACAGGAACTTCCAGCTCCTTGGCAAGTGCCTTTAAGCCACGAGAAATTTCTGAGATTTCTTTTTCGCGACCTTCGGAGCCAGAACGTCCACGCATCAACTGCAAATAGTCGACAATGATCAGGCCAAGACCTTTTTCGGCCTGCAAACGTCGGCACTTGGCACGCATTTCCATCACATTAAGCGCTGCCGAATCGTCGATATACAGTGGCGTCGCCGAAAGCTCACCTGCCGCCCGTGCGATATGGGGCCATGCCTCTGGCGGAAATGTTCCCGTTCGCATGGCGCTGCCGTCAATACGGGCCTCGGAGGCCAGCATACGCATCACCAATTGCTCACGTGACATTTCAAGAGAAAAAACCGCCGTCGGCACTTTGGATAAATGCGCCGCATTGTATCCAAGACCAAGTGCGAATGCCGTTTTTCCCATGGAGGGTCGTCCGGCAATGATGATCAAATCGGAGGATTGAAGTCCTGCGGTCTTATCATCAAAATCAGGAAAACCTGACGGCACACCCGTGATCCGTTCCTTGCGCTCGTAGCGCTCTTCCAAACGTCGAAATGCATGCTTCACCGCCTCTGACAGGGGCGAGAATGCTTTGTGTTCCCGTGAATTGGTGATTTCAAAAATTTTGGCTTCGGCATCATCAAGCATCGCCGCCACATCGGTGGTGCCTTGATAGCCCACGCCCGCAATGGCTGTGGCCGTACTTATTAAACGGCGTGCCAACGCACGATCTTTCACGATACGCGCGTAATGCGACAAGTTCGCGGCCGTAGGCACATGTTCGGTGAGCGAGGCTAAAAATGCCGATCCACCCACGTTTTCAATCTCACGCATGGTCCGCAATTGCGCGGCAACCGTGATCTCATCGATGGGCTCATTGCGTTCGTACAAAGCAGACATTGCAGCAAAAATACTGGCATGCGCTGAACGATAAAAATCGCGATCGGATAAAATACTGAAGGCTTGGATAGATGCTTCCTCGTCAAGCATCATGGCGCCGAGCACAGAGCGCTCGGCATCCATGTCTTGCGGAGGAACACGGTTTGGACGATCCTGAGCGACTGTCAACGCCGTTTCCATCTTACGAACACCCCACCCAACCGTCGTGAAGCACAGACCTCCCCCGCAAGCAAGGGAGGTTTAAACAGGGCAACCGATTGGTTGCCCCCCAACGGATCAGGTATCTTACGCTTTGGCTTCAACAGCAACTTTAATTTTGGCTTTCACATCACCGCGCAAACGCACCATGATATCGTACTCGCCCATGGCCTTGATAGGATCGGACAACGAAATATCGCGACGATCCACAACCACACCATGCGCAACCAAAGCCTCTTGCAAATCGCGGTTGGTCACGGAACCATAAAGTTTGCCATTCACGCCAACCTTTACAGCCAGACGCACCACGATATTGGCCAATCGCTCAGCCACAGCTTCGGATTCCGCACGCGCAAGCTCAAGGCGCTTCACCAACAAACGTCGCTCGTGCTCAAGACGACTCTTGTTTTTGGCGGACGCTGTTGCAGCCAAACCACGCGGCGACAAATAATTGCGCCAGTAACCTGGCTTAACGGTGACCAAATCGCCCATGCGGCCGAGGTTCGTTACATCTTCAATCAAAAGTACTTCTAACATGACTCGAACCTCCTTATGCGCCCGTTATCACGTAGGGCAAAAGCGCCAACGAACGCGCACGCTTAATCGCTGTGGTCGTGTCACGCTGATGTTTGGCACAATTGCCAGAAATACGGCGAGGAACAATTTTACCACGCTCGCTGGTGTACAGCTTAAGGCCCGTTGCATCGCGATAATCGATAACCGCTTCTTTTTCTGTACAAAAGCGGCACACACGACGGCGACGAAATGCATTCTTGCCTTTACGGTCATCGCCTTCACCACGATCGCCGCGGTCGCCACGATCGTTATCACGACCGAACATATCACCATGGTCTCTTGAATCTCTTGACTCTCTCATGACTTACTCCGCCGCTCCGTCGATGCCACGCACCGGATCTGCATCACCAAAATCATCCTCTGGGATCATGTCTGCGGACATTTCTGGTGCCGCAAAGATGTCCACTTCTGTGCTCTCTGAATCGTCTTCTGCAAGATCATATTCAGGACGTTGATATTCCGCTTCGGTACGATCTTCAGCACGCAATTTTTCTGCCAGTTGAACCGTCAAGAAACGAAGCACGGCATCTGAAATACGCAGATTTCGCTCGATTTCAAGAATCAACGAACGAGGTGCCAAGTAGTGAATATGCACATAGACACCGCGCGTATGTTTTTTAATTTCATAGGCAAGCTTCTTACGACCCCAGTGGGTAATCGCAATCAATTTACCTTCGCCCACGCGCACGACATCACGAAGTTTGTCGAGCAACGCTTCAATGGCATCACCGCCGATATCCGGCCGGATCACAACAATAGTTTCGTACTCAGTAAGGAACATTCTCATCTCCAGTCATGGGTTTGGCCACACACCATGGGCATGTGACCGACTTATGCAAGGGCGGTTCACGAACCGCCCATACGCACATGGCGCAGCAAGCTGCGCCGCTACTATCCTAATAAAGGGGCGATCACCAGAGCAACGACGCTCATAAGCTTAATAAGAATGTTGAGGGCAGGGCCGGCTGTATCTTTAAACGGATCACCGACGGTATCACCAACAACCGCAGCCTTGTGCGTGTCGGAGCCTTTCCCACCAAAGGCACCTGCTTCGATGTGCTTTTTGGCGTTGTCCCAAGCGCCACCGGCATTGGCCATAAATATAGCAAGCAACACACCTGTAACGGTTACACCGACGAGCAGGCCAGCCAAGGCCTCTTTGTCATAGAAGCCCACCACAACAGGCACAACAACGGCCATAAGTCCTGGCACAACCATGCTCTTGATCGCTGCTGTGGTTGCAATATCCACACAACGTGCATGATCTGCAACGGCGGTGCCTTCCATCAAGCCCTTGATTTCTCGGAACTGACGGCGAACTTCTTTGATCATATCAAAAGCAGCACGGCCTACAGCGGTCATGGCCATGGAGGAGAACAAGAACGGCAACATCCCCCCCAGCAACACACCCACCAATACGATGGGCTTGGATACGTCAATGGTATCAATATTCGCTGTGGAACGATATGCACTGAACAACGCAAGAGCGGTTAGCGCTGCTGAACCGATGGCAAAGCCTTTGCCAATCGCAGCTGTGGTGTTGCCAACGGCATCCAATTTGTCGGTTCGGGCACGCACCGAAGAGTCCATATGACTCATCTCTGCAATACCACCGGCATTGTCAGAGATAGGTCCGTAGGCATCAACAGCAAGCTGAATGCCCGTGGTGGACAACATACCAAGGGCTGCAAGTGCGATGCCGTAAAGCCCCGCCAACTCGTACGAAACCATAATGGCAATGCCAATCAGGATTGTAGGAACTGCCGTGGAACGCATCCCAAGCGCCAAGCCCGAGATAATACTGGTGGCTGCACCCGTTTGCGCATCTGATGCAAGTTGCCGCGTTGGTGCTTTTGACTCAGCGGTATAATATTCGGTCACCATGCCGATTGCAGCGCCGGCAATCAAACCTGCAACGACGGCGATAAATGCACCCATGGCAGAATGCGTTTCGCCACCCAAGGTAATGCCTTCGGGAATAAGCCACATAATGAGAAAATACGCAGCCGCAACCATCAAGACACCCGCAATGAAGGTACCTTGATTGAGTGCTTTTTGTGGATCACCATTTTCGCTGGTGCGTACAAAAAATGTCCCAATGATCGAAACGATAATACCAACACCCGCAAGCACCATCGGCAAAAGAATACCACCGATTTGTCCACCTGCGGCAGCCAACACCATAGCGCCCAAAATAGCGCCAACATAGGATTCAAAAAGATCGGCGCCCATGCCAGCCACGTCACCAACATTGTCGCCCACGTTGTCCGCAATCACGGCAGGGTTGCGTGGGTCATCTTCTGGAATGCCCGCTTCGACTTTACCGACAAGATCTGCACCGACGTCCGCTGCCTTCGTGTAAATGCCGCCGCCCACACGAGCAAAAAGCGCGATGGAAGATGCACCCAAGGAAAATCCGCTAAGCACAGCAAGCAGACGATTCCAGTCATCACCGAAAATGCCACTGTTGAAATAGATGGCCATCAACGAACCCATGCCGAGTACGCCAAGTCCAACCACGCTCATGCCCATCACCGTACCACCCGCAAAGGCGATATCGAGGGCAGGCACCAAGCCACGGCGTGCAGCATTGGCTGTACGCACATTGGCAAGCGTCGCCACATGCATACCAAAAAAGCCCGCGAGGGCCGAGCATGAGGAACCCACCAAAAATGAGACTGCAACCAGCCAATGACTTGCAAGGCTGTCGTAGTTGGCGAAACCTAATATTGCGGCAACCACCACGGCAAACACCGCAAGAACGCGATACTCACGGGCAAGAAACGCCATAGAGCCTTCGCGAATATAACCCGAGATTTCACGCATACGATCGGTTCCAGCCTCTTGCTTACCAACCCATCGGGCTTTGAAAAACGCAAAAACCAGCGCCAAGACGCCAGCCAGTGGAATGACACACAACATGTCTTGCAACGAAATCTGCATTGAAAGCTCCGTCTCCTTGGGATTTTAGGGCGATTAATGAACCGCCCCTACAACATAGAACAAGGTCCGCAGCAAGCAGCGTCCCTACAGCACATCACGCACATTGTGATGACGCATTGCGGATGCAACACCGAGAGTCACAATTTCGGTGACCGCATCTGCCGCCTCATCAAACGCCGACCGCATGAGCGGCTGACTTTTAGCATCTATTCTGGATAACACAAACCCTGCGGCATCTTCATTACCCAAAGGTTTGCCGATCCCGATACGAACACGCACAAATTCTGCACCCACATGTTGTATCAACGACCGAAGGCCATTGTGTCCGCCATGTCCACCCGATTGTTTGACACGAACGATGCCGGGTTCAAAATCCAGTTCGTCATGCACCACGACGATTTGGGTCACATCATCGTAGTAACGGCTGATAGGTCCAACCGCATCACCACTCAAGTTCATGAATGTTTTGGGCTTGCAGAGCATCACATCAACGCCTGCGATTTTACCGCGTGCAACATCTGCTTTGAGAAAGGATTTCCATGGTGGAAAAGAGTAACGTTGGCTTAGGAGATCAAGCACGTCGAACCCAACGTTGTGCCTGGTTCCAGCATAATTGCTGCCGGGATTGCCTAAACCAACAATCAGCCACATGGTGATTTTGTATTATCCCTTGGCCTTAGGCGCGGCTTTCGCAGGAGCAGCTTTACCAGCAGGTGCGGCTTTGCCAGCAGGAGCAGCTTTGCCACCCGCAGCTGGTGCAGCTGCCGCTGCTGCCTTCGCTGCTTCAGCAGGCGTAAGAACTTCTTCTTTTTGCACTTCAGGTACCGCAGCGATGCTCTCGCCACCTTGAACCATGGACTGCAAACCTTCGGCAAACGTAAGATCACGCACGTGAATCGAATCACCTACGTTGAGATGTGAAACATCCACGTAAATAACGTCAGGAATGATCTTCGGCAAGCCGTGCATTTTGATCGTATGCATACGCTGTACCAACGAACCACCCATGCTCACACCCACGGGACGTCCTTGGAGTTCGATACGAACGTCCACCGACACCGCACGATTTGGATCGATATGGTAAAGATCAACGTGCATCACAGCGCCTGAAACAGGATCTGTGTCGATGGATTGAATGAACACATCGAATGTTTGTTCGCCATCCAGCTGCAATTTAAACGTATGCGCGCGACCGAACGTGCGACGTTGATGCACGAAGGCTCTGGGATTCAACGTGATGGGTGTTGGTTCAACGGCAGGGCCGTACAACACACCAGGGAGTTGACCCGCAGCACGCAAAGAACGCGCCATGCCTTTTGAACCGGCCTCGCGTCGCTGACAATTGATGGTATCCGAAACGTCGACCATTTTAAGCTCCTTCTGATTATACGAACAGCGAACTAACCGATTCGCCCAAGTGAATACGTCGCAATGCTTTTCCAAGAAGCGGCGCAACAGAAAGTACTTCAATCTTGTTGCTGGCTATCATGGCCTCGCGCGGCGCGATGGTATCAGTAACCACGAGCCGCTCCAACGGGGATTTAGCAATACGATCCATTGCGGGTCCAGACAAGACCGCGTGAGTGGCATATGCAACCACACGCCGGGCACCGGCATTTAATAATGCAGAAGCTGCCTCGGTCAGGGTGCCTGCGGTATCGACCATGTCATCCACGAGAACCGCGTCTTTGCCGTTCACATCGCCGATGATGTTCATGATCTGGGCCACATTGGCCTTGGGGCGTCGTTTATCAATAATGGCAAGGCTTGCACCGATGCGTTTTGAATAGGCCCGAGCACGCTCAACACCCCCCGCATCCGGCGACACAACCACGGTGTCTGGGCCGTTGAATTCGCTTTGGATATGGGAGAGCAACACGGGCATTGCATATAAATGATCGAACGGAATACTAAAAAAACCTTGGATTTGTCCGGCATGAAGATCCATGGACAACACACGGGTGGTACCCGCGGCATGGATCAAATCGGCCACCAGCTTGGCCGTAATAGGCGTTCGGGGGGCCACTTTGCGATCTTGGCGTGCATAGCCGTAATACGGAATGACGGCGCAAATGCTTCTTGCCGACGCCCTACGCAAGGCATCGACCATGATGAGAAGCTCCATCAAATGCTCATTGGCGGGCGTACCCGTGGACTGAACGATAAAAACATCGGCCCCACGGACGTTTTCGCCGATTTCTACAAAGATTTCACCATCGGAAAAGCGGACGAGATTGGCATCGCTAAGCTCGACATCAAGCCAATCACAGATCCCTTGCGCAAGGCCGCGATTTGACGTGCCTGAGAAGATCTTAATGTTTTGCTCGGTCGGCATATGAGTACTTTCG
>SYDY01000059.1 GCA_005801425.1 Bdellovibrionales bacterium
CGCATCGCCGGGTGGGGGGCTCGGAGATACGCTAAACCGCAATCCCCAACGCTTCCAATTCCCGCACAATGATCGGCTCCCAACCACGATTGGCGGCGGGGCTTGCGGGGCTTGGATGGGTGATGCGGCCGATATTGGGCACCATGTTGCCAAGAGCCAAACGCGCCCGTTTTTCAGCAAAGGCCCCCACACCGATGACCCATTCAGGTTTGATATAAGCAATCAGTTCGCGCAAGGCTTCGTCGCACAATGCTTCAAGCGATGCCCGTTCATGGGCCGGAAGCTTGTCGGGTGTGATGTTTTTTCCACCTTCTTCCATGAATACCAACGGACAATAATTGGCCACGAAAAATTGTTTAAAAAAACGCTCCGGCGTTTCAAATCGATTTTTTGCAAATCCCCAAAGACGTTTGCCACTGACTTCACTGCGTGGGCACGCAAAGCCTTCAATGGGTCGTTTGGGATGTTCGTGGGCAGGTTTGTCGATGTTGGTCGTAATGCCCATCCAATCGCGCACCATGGATATTTCACCAAACGGCACCCCGGTTTGGGTCATTCCAAAGGGGCCTGGATTCATGCCAAGCATCACCACGGGCACACCGGGTTTGGCATACCGCGCAAGATACATTTCGTGGGCAGCGCGTGCGTATGCCAGGGGATTGTACACGTAGGCTACAGGATCTTGGAACGTGAGCTTTTCGAGGAGATCGGAGAGGTGCCTGCTACTTGCCATGGGATCGCGCATGGCTTGCTATACAAAATAAGCTGCGTGCGTGTCAGATCTGATGCACTTTTTTTGTTCATCCCATGGCCCCGCTTACACTGGGCTCAGGTTTTTATGAGGGGGTGGTGTGGATCCAAGCAAAGCTGGTGGTGGTGGTTCAGTTATTCATGCTCATCAAGCAACAGAAGCTGCAGCCCCCCAAGTGCTAAAAAGCGCTTTAAAGCCACATACCCTCCTCCCTAAGGACACCGTTGGGCCTCCTGTGGTGTCTGCTTCTGGGCCGTCTAGGGCATTTAGTGTACTACCAGCGAATCCAAAAGATGTCGCAGGGAGTCAGTCAAGAGTCGATCAGAAGGCTATAGCGTCATTATCAGAGGGTATAGATACGTTATCGCAGCAGGGGATTATCATGCACCGCGATCTCCCTACAATAAAAGATCTGATAGATTTATGTCAGGCGCATGTGAAGACGGCAGGTCAACCACCCGGTGTTTCACGTGACGTGGTCATTACTTTGCGCAGGTGTGCTGAGGAACTGAACTACCTACTGCATCCAGAGCTCGCAAAGCGACACGAAATATCGATTGAACAGCCATCCTTCCTCGAGATCGAGCAGAAGGCCAGGACAGATCTGGAGCCGGCCCTACGGCAGCTTTTATATACCGCCAGTACGCTGCGGCATGACATGGCCGTGCGGGAGAATCTCCTCCCACCCACGTACCCGGAACCTAGCGCTACAAGCGAACGGAAAGCCGACGCCAGAAGAGTACAATGGGGAGAGCTCCCCCCATCGCATAAGGACAACGCAGCAGCGGTGCGACCAAAAGCACCAGCCGCCACACCGGCGAGTGCAGCACCTCAGACTCCAATAACGCTTATCGATGCATCAAAGCCCTACCTGCTCGGTGATTGTTACCGCATACAGGTGAAGGTGCAGTTGGACAAAGGCGACCCCGTTTCCATGTGCATTGAGTTACCAACGGAATTTGACCCATTATCGGGGACCGGTGCCGATCTCGTGCATGGGATTTGGGATAGACTAAAGCAATTGCCCGAGATGAAAGAGGCTCTAAAACAGAAGTTGGCTCCGGATCAGCAAATTGTTATTTCGGACGTAACCGAACCAGAGCCGATGATTGGGCGTGAGGATGAGCGGTTTCCTGATGCTCTTCAAAACATGATTGAGGAAAGAGGATACACGGTCGTTGAGGGAGCAGCTCAAAAGCCGGGCAGCATATCATTTAGCGCTGAGACAGGTTACACGGTGTTGCCACTGGAGCCTCCGGGCAGTGTACATCACTTTGATACCCAGGCAAAACTCATTGCATGGCTGTTGGCAATTCCTGTGGCATGATCATGCCCATGGTATTTTTAAGCTCCCCGCGCTCTACGTCAGACAGAAAATCAAGCATTGCCATCACCGTGGGGCTTTCCATGGAAAATTCGTTATGGGGATGTGTTTTGGATAATTGCGACAACGCAAACACATCTTTGGCGAGGCTGCCTAACGTCGCAATATCCATCGTCGATGCATCACGTGTCGCTTGGTGAAGCGCACCTACGTTGTTCCATACACGTTCGTAGGCATGTGCAAACTCTGTGGCCTCATGTTTGGGCTTCAACACCGTCAACGCCCGCATGGCCCAGCGCGATACAGCGCATACGGTGCCAAGTTGCCAAACCCCTTGGGCATCGGCAGTCCCAAGGGCATGGGCTGCCTGAATATTTTTTGCAACATCGATGGGCTCGATCAGGGACAATAGGCGAAACCAAAATCCAAAGGCTTTGCTGTCGTCAGCCACCAAATGCAAACCTGAAATATTGCGTTTCACATAACATTCGGTGGGGACAGGGCATGCCTCGGTGCCATACCAAATACTAGGAAGGTCTGAGGATTGGAGTCTGTTATCATAGCGTAGGACATGGCGATGAACATCGAGAAAATCGCATACCCAGCCGCGCTGCAAGGCGATGCTGTGATCATGGGGAACATCCATCTGTGTCCAAACGCATGTTTGGATCCCGCCACTTAAGCGATCGCACACCGCGCTAAAAAGGCTTACCCACCACGATGCAAGATGATCCAAATCGGCTTCACGGGGATCGCCACGTGGCACGTTTTGCGCTTCAGAGGCGGCTGTTATCGCTTGTTGGGCAATTTGGATTGTACTAGCGGCACTTCCTGTCGACGCGCTTTGCAATACTTTGATGAGACGCGGCAGTGCTTTATCGGCGCGCAAAAGGGTGGCGACCAGGCCATGGGCGTGGGTGTATGCAGCGTCTGACGTATCGAGTCCAGGAGGAACTGGGGGGTAGGACAATTGCCCACGCACCAAATCATGACACACAGGGGTGTAAAAGCAGTGGATCCCTGTACGGAAGTAATAATCAATATACGCAACTGGGATGATTGGCTTTTCCGAAGCCCCATCGTATGTCAATGTGCAATATTGTTGAACAGAGATACGGGTGACGGACATCGGGCCCATTATCGATTCATAATATCTAATGTTGCGAGATAGAGATGATAGGATAAATATCCATAGATGAATGGGCAACTGAGGTGGGACAGTGGTGTTTTATCCCCCGGCACTATCTTTAACATACTCTTCATAAGGTATGGCTTTTATCTGTTGGGTCGCCGGATCTTTTTCGTAGAAGTAAAGTTGTTCCCGTGGCACATGGCGTATCCAACATGGTACGTCATCACTTACAATCTTTCCAACATCGTAAATATCCATCATTTGTTCCATCGTCGTAACGATAACAGGTCCCATACCCAATTTACTTAGAAAGTGAATGGAGTTGTCGGCGAGACGTACAGCAATCATTTCATGCTCGACGTCATCCTCTTTGCTGCGAAAACTCACCAAATCACCTGACCGAACTGACGCTTGCGCATAGGCATGCCACTGCGCGAGAGGGGATGCTGAGTTTTCAATCTGAATATCTTTCATATGCGTCGCAGGTTTTTCCATGCCATCATGACTGTGGATCATCCTATGTGCAGCGTCGTAAAGCGCAGTCCTGTTTGCATCATGTTCTGCAGGAATGCCTTCATGTTGTTTTGCGATGACTGCTGCGGCAAACTCATTGCAATCAATGCCTCCGTCATACAAATTGCGTAAATACCAATTGGTGCTGTTGGGATTGGCGAGAATAAATGCACCCTTGTCACATGCATCTTGTGTGGCGCTCATGTAGTCGGCGTTTGGGCAAAATGGTGCATCTGCTTTGGGAGGGTACGCGGTTGGAGGCGTCCAAGTAAACTCGGGCATCATACGAAACACAGCCTCATGCAGGTCTTCTGGCATTGGTCTGGATGCTATTTATGTTGCAATAATTTCCCAATGTTTTGCCACTTTCGGTGGCATTTCTTTTCTTTGAGATGCGGGAACACCCATCGATGGTGTTTTCTCTGGGATAGGTGGAGAATCAAGCGGAGATAGGGTGCTATCAGTTACCTTGGTGGATACTGTGTGGAATGTTTCCTCAGCAGGAACCCCATCGCTGGATCCCATTGTTTTGGCTTTGATCTGAGTTTTAGGGATATCCGAAGGTATTGCCTCTTTGGTTGGCAATGATTGTATCGGCTTGACCATGCGGCTGATTATGTCCAGAGGCATGTTGCTGCACAAATTATGCGTGGGCCTTCTCGGCCTTCTGCCCCTGTCAAAATTCAGCGTATGTGTTAAGCAAAGAGGATGGGTTCACCCATCCCAACCATCGCCCTCGTTGGCGCCACCGCCACAGGAAAAAGTGCGCTTGCCATGGCGTTGGCAGAGCGTTTGCAGGGCGAGATCGTCAATTGCGATTCACTGCAGGTGGTGCGTGGTTTTGATATTGGAACGGCCAAAGCAAGCATTGAAGAGCAACGAAAAATCCCCCATCATCTGCTTGATGTCACCGAGGCCCATGCACCGCTGGATGCGTCGGTGTTTGCTGACATGGCACGCAAAATCATTACAGATATTCAGGCACGTGGTCGTGTGGCGATTGTGTGTGGAGGAACGGGACTTTATTTTCGTGCGTTGCGATGGGGGTTGATTGATGCGCCCGCAGCCGATCCCAATTTACGAGAACATCTTGAAAAACAAGAAAAAGCGGGTCCAGGATTTTTGATGCGTCGTTTGCATGCGCTTGATCCCGAAGGGGCTGCAACCATCGATCATCACAATCTTGTGCGTGTTTTGCGTGCTGTTGAGTTGTGTGAACTCACAGGAAAACCGGCAAGCAGTCTTCGTCATGAACATGGTTTTTCGCATGAGAAAATCCCCATGCATGCCCTATGGCTTCGTCGTCCTCGGGATGTTTTGCATGCGGCCATCGCGCAGCGCACCAAGCATATGCTTGAAAGTGGATTGATTGATGAAGTGCGAGGACTTCTTGCAAACGGTGTTGATCCTGCATGCCGCGCCATGCAATCGGTGGGGTACCGTGAAGTGCTGCAATTTCTTGCAGGCGAAATCTCAAAAGATGATCTTGAACACACCATTACCGTGCGAACACGCCGTTATGCACGCCGTCAAGAAACCTGGTTTCGTGCGGAAAAAATGATGCGGTCGATAGAAGTGACCAATGAAACTATTCCGATGCTTGCGGATCGTGCACAGGTGGAGTTATCGCACGCATGAGTGCTTCCGCGCTAACGCGTACGACATAGATGTGATTGCCGGCCGCCGTTTCGCTCGTAAATCCAGGAATATGGAGTTTCGAAATTGCATCCGGATCTAGCTTTCCCTCCATTGCGACTTGGTTGACATCTTGAAAATGTTCCGGGACGTCGGCCAATGCGAGGCGATGTGTTCCAAAGCCCCTCACAAAGCCTCTGTCCACAACAACAAAATATTCACCGGTCCACAAGCCACCTTTGACGTGCGTTCCATATTCATCTGCATTTTTTGCATATGCGACATCCCCGATTTGAAATTCGTCGGTAGACGGGACTTCATGAAACTGGAGAAATTTTCCGGGCTCAAGCGACGATCTTTTTCCACCCATATGGGTCCAGCCAAGGAGTTGGATTGTGCTAAGAAAGAGGTCTCCTTCTTTCATATAGAGACGATCGAAATTTTCGGGGCCAATGGCGCACATGACACCCAAAAGAATGCATGACTTCGCACCTGTTTGGCAGTCCAAAGTGGACACAGCTTCATCGGGGGCACTTCCAAGGGTTTTGCCTTTTGTGAATATATTGGAAATCGCTTCGCTGGGGGTTGTGCTTGGCGGTGGCACCGCTCTGGTGCCTTGTGGTTGCCAGTCGAGGGGCTTGATTTTATCTTTTGGAGTGGCTGGATAATACGCAACACCGCCATTGAGTATTTCCATCGCTTTCGCGGTTGCGTGGGTGACCACATGCTGGAGTCTTTGGACTTCGTCTGTAGGGTCGCCTCTGTACGGAGGAATGGATTGATTGATGATTTCCACGACATCATTCGGTGTTGATCTTAATTGGATCATACGTGCCGTTGTCGACCTGAGCGATGGTGGTGTTGTGGGAGCCGAAGGGTGACTGGCCTCCGATGATTGCAGCAAAGAAGGTGCTATGGGTGCGGGACGATTGGGTGGCGGGGGGATTTGTTTAGGGCGTGTTGTCGTTGCCGAAGATGGATCATCAGCAGCAACTGCGTGGAGATCAGTGATTTCAGCTGATTGCGAACGGTCCACAACCGGCACGGGCGACCCTGTTCTGTGAACATCTGACATGATCTATTGTCTCATAGTTCTGGCCGTGCGGCTTGTCGTTTTGGGGGATCCAACAAACGCATGAGCTGTTCCACATCGACGCGCAAAACATAAAATGGTGTTTTGCTGTATGCGCGTAGGCCTGGAAGCTCGGATGTGGTCTTTTGAAGGGGTGGAGGTGCGCCGTGGTTGTATGCCTCGGTTAGCCATTGAACGTACTGCTGTTCGGTGCCTTTGTCGCATCCGTAACCATGGTAGAGGTTGCTTCCCAAAGTAATGACATGCTCTCCGGAAAACCCACCCCCAGGATTCCATTGCATGTAATCATCGTGATTTTTGAAATAGGTCCAGTCGCCGATCCGCAATTCTTCTGGGTTCTGCACCTCGGTAAATTTAAGTAGGCGTTGGGGCCCGAAATGTGCGCCGGTCTGCCCTAAACGGGTCCAGGCCAAGATGGCTATACGGCTGATGCGCAATGTCCCGGCTGGAAACAGTCGATCGAAGTCTTCCGAACCGATAGCGTCGTGCAATCCTTTGAGCACTGAGAGGTGTGCGGCCATCTGGCACTCCATGCGTGGAGGCGAGATAAAGGTGGAGCGTATGGCTTCTGAACTGGATACGTCAGGCACTGCGACCAGTGCTGGACCTTGGGCTTGCCACATGTTTGAGAGTGCCATTCCAGTTGATGTGTGAAGTCTTTCGGAATGGTGCAGGGCATCCATGGCGTCGGCGGTATATCGGCCAATGGCCTCTGCAAGCATTTCAGGTGAAAGCCGCTCATACGATTTTTTGTCTTGCACATTCACAGTGGGTACTCGGGCGTCGCCGATTATTTTCATGTTGGGTTTATTTTATCATTGTTCAGTATTATGACAATATTCTGTGTGTTCTCAATGCTGGCGGATCGTGTGTGTCATTGATACAGAACGTGCACCATGAACGATAAAAAGACCGAAGACGCTTTGTGTGCGTTGCGCAATCAAGTCGACGCATTGGATGAGAAGATCGTGTCGCTTCTCAATGGGCGTGCGCAATTGGCCCTTGATATTGGTCAGGTGAAGCACGCGAGTGGCCAAAAAATCTATGCGCCCCAGCGTGAGCGCATGGTGCTTCAACGTATTTCTGATAAAAACACAGGCCCCTTGCCCGATGAGAGCATTACGCTGATTTACAAAGAAATCATCAGCGCATCGCTTGCTTTGGAGCAGCCGCTTCAAGTGGCGTTTGTGGGTCCCGAAGCAAGCTTTACCCATCAAGCCACCAAACGACATTTTGGTTTGAGTGCACAATCACAGGTGAGTCGTACCATCGAAGATGTTTTCGACAGTGTCTCGCGTGGACGTTGTGCCTATGGCGTTGTGCCGGTGGAGTCGTCGTCGGTTGGGGCGGTGGCAGGAACGCTCGATGCATTGGTGCGTTATGATCTTAAGATCTGCGCCGAAATATTGCTCGAAGTAAGCCATCATTTGCTGACGCGATCGGGGCACTTGGACGGGATCAACAAGATCTACGGTGAAGCCGAAAACATCGGTTCCTGCCGCGTATGGCTTGATGAAAATTTGCCAGGCATTCCATTGATTGATGTTTCAACTATGGGACGTGCCGCAGAGCTCGCAGCCAGCGACGCATCGGCTGCGGCCATTGGCACTGACCTTGCGGGTTCTATTTATGGCATTCGTGTTGCAACACCAAGACTCGATAACACAGCAGGCGATCTCGCACGCTTTTTTGTGATTGGGAGCGATGCGGCCGATCCCACAGGGACCGATCGTACGTCGATTGTGTTTGCACTTCCCGACGATCCGGGGGTTTTGTTCAAAGTGTTGGAACCCTTGGCCAAGGAAGGGATCAACATGTCACGCATCGAATCGCGTCCCGCTCGCGGACGTGCGTGGGACTATATGTTTTTCGTGGATGTTGAGGGACATCAGCGCGATCCACACATTGCAGCGGCCTTAAAAGAAATGCAGTCCATTTCTGTATTCTTTCGCATCCTCGGAAGTTACCCGCGCGGAGAGTTATAATATGCTAAAACTTGCAAACGACAGTTACGATCATTTGAAACCGTACGTTCCAGGAAAGCCCATCAGCGAAACACAACGCGAGCTTGGACTTGAACGTTGTATCAAGCTTGCGTCCAATGAAAATCCATTGGGTCCTTCGCCGAAAGCGCTTGCGGCCGCAACACGTGCATTACAGCATATCAATGACTATCCCGATGGTGGCGCGTATGCGTTAAAACAAGGCCTTTCGCGTTTTCTTGATGTTTCATCTGATATGTTGATTGTGGGGAATGGTACCAACGAATTGATCGAGATGCTGATCCGTACGTTCATCCGTCCCGATGAAAACTTGCTGTATATTCAAGGAACGTTCATTGCGTATCGTTTGTGTGCCGAAGCCGCAGGTGTTGCAATTAAAGATGTCGGTAACGATCTTGACGCCATCATCGCCGCCATCGATGAAAAAACAAAAATGGTGTTCATCGGAAATCCCAACAATCCCACGGGAAGTTACATCAACAAAAAAGACTTAGAATATTTTCTAGGAAAAGTTCCGTGTGATGTGATCGTGGTGCTTGATGAAGCCTATTTTGAATATGCGACGGCGCCCGATTATCCCAATGGCCTTGCGTTTTTAAGTTCTCATGATCGTCTTGTGGTCACGCGCACATTTTCCAAATGCTATGGTCTTGCCGGTTTGCGTGTGGGCTATGCTGTGGCCCAACCTGAATTGATTGATTACCTCAACAGGGGACGTCAGCCTTTTAACGTGAGTAGCATTGCCCAAGAAGCGGCGCTAGCGGCCCTTGACGATCAAGAACATGTGAAGCGCTCGGTTGCCATGAACGCCCAAGAAATGCAGCGTGTGGTGCCTGCACTTGAATCACGTGGTTTGAAAGTAACACCGAGCCAAGGCAATTTTGTTCTGGTGGATTTTCATCAACCCGCACACGATGTGTTTCAAAAACTGTTGCACCAAGGTGTGATTGTGCGTCCCATGGCGGGGTATGGTTTTGCCACATCGCAACGGATCACGCTTGGAACACCCGAACAAAATGATATGCTGTTGCACGCGATTGATACGGTTTCATGATCGGTAATGTCCTGATGTAGGGGCGGTTCGCGAACCGCCCTTTCGGGGTTGAATCGTATTTGTAGGGCGCTTCACGTGTACGGACCGGCGACATAGGTAACAGATCGTACCGGTACATAGGTGACACTGATTGGCATAATGTAATTTATGCCTTGGGAAGAATCCAGTGTCATGGACGCGAAATTAAAATTCATATCTTTGCTTGATAAAA
>SYDY01000060.1 GCA_005801425.1 Bdellovibrionales bacterium
CACCAGCACCAGCACCAGCGCCAACACCAGAAGAACCCAAAGCCCCTGACGCTCCTAAGGCCCCTAAAGCCCCTAAGAAGCCAAAGGCTTAATTTCTTTTGAAATGAATAAGTCCGGGCGATCATTGCGATTGCCCGGACTTTTTTTTTAAAGTTCGACGCGATGGCTGATCTCTTCCATGACTTTTTGTGCTGAAATAATGGATCCTTCTTGCCAACCCGGCAACATGCTCATGTGCTCACCTGCGAGATACACTTGGCCAATAGCACCTTGGAGAATTTCAGGTATTTCTGGGAGATCGGTGCGCCAAGCACCCTGTTGGTATTTCATTTTGTGCCACGAACGTGTGATCCCATTTTTGACCATGCGGCTATAGCCTGCGTGAATCGCTTCACCTTGAAGTTTGCAGGATTCAATACGTTCGGTGGGGGTTTGATTGGCAAAACGTACGCATTGCGCTTCATCCCAAATATAGGCCCCAACGATGATCCCTTGGGCTTGATGAAAGCCTGACGCGGGATACCACATTTGGGTGATATCTTGATCCGTCCATGAAATGCCGCCGTATACGCCTTGTTCTTCCCAGAATCGTGTGGATTGAAATGCGGCTTTGCCGGACTTTTCATATGTGACGCCCGTCATGGCCACGTTGATCGCCGTGTCAAAATTATTGGGAATATTGCGAAGCACTGTGATGGGGATCGTGCAAATACAAAATTTGGCTTCAAGGGTTTTTGTGTCCCCTGTGTTTAGGTTTTTGCAATCCACTTCGACACCGGACATGGTGTTGCGAATTTCGAGTACCTCTGTTTCCAATTCAACAAGTCCACTGACGCGCGCATAGAATCCATCAACGATCTTGTCCATACCACCGACGGGCTGAAACATGGTCGCGGCTTGGTCGGTGCCTTCCGCGAAATGCATTTTGTAATCCCAAAATTCGGAGGTGAGTATTTGCTTGAAGTCTAAAGGTGCTTGGATAACACCCGGTGTCATTGTCGCATGAACTGTATCCTTGAAACCTGCGCGACTAGAACCTGTGTATTGGTGCTGCGCATTTAAATCACCAAAATTTTTCAAATATGCGAGAAGCTTTTCTTGATCCTCGGCGTTCATGTCTTCATCAAGCGCATTTTTTTTGATCGTTTTGGCAAAAAGCTCGGCGATGGCGCCCCGTGAATCGGCGAGAAGGCGTTTGGTTTGTACCGGCTGACCTCCAAAGGCTTTGCTATCATGAAAGAACGCGGCGCGGTTGTCGTTGGAAAAAATTTCGAGCGCGATATTAAATTCTTTGCAGTAACCAAGCACATTGCGATGATGATGGGGCAAACGTGCGGGACCCAAATTCGCATAAAGCCCAGGATCGTTGTCGAAATTGCAGGTTTGTACACTGTCTATTTCTTGGAGCGTGGTGCCATGGCGAGCGGTTTCATTGCGGCCACCGGCGCGGTTGCGTGCTTCAATGATTTTGCAGCTGTAACCGCGTTTGGACATCTCATATGCGGCGCTCATGCCGGCGACGCCAGCGCCCAGTATAATCACCTGGGTGCCATTGCCTTCGGTTAAAGCAAGCGTTTCGGTTCCGCAGCCCGATTGGGTGGTGAGTAGTCCAAGGCCTGCCATGGCTTGGTAGGTCGCGGCATAACCACCGGCGGCTGCAATGCGTTTAAGAAATTCTCTACGGGTGACGCCTGTGGGCTTTGATTTGCTCATGAAAAACTCCAATGAGCACGGGCTGGTGAGTTAATTGAATACATTTGCGAGTCATGGTTGTAAATGAAGATTTCACTGAAATGCGTCTATAGGCGGGTACAATAACAATGTGGGATCAAAAAACGTAAGCTCTTCTAGCGTTGAGTTGTCGACTGTGATCAAACGGAGTGAGCTGCCGGCTTCAACGACGGCGATGCCTGTAGCACAACCGCAGAGGGTTGTTGCGGACTCTTTTGGAACATCGCGTCCTTCTGATGTTGTGCCAAAGGTCGCGCCAAATCTCGCGGCATTGAAGTCCGCTCAGATGAAGGTCGCAGATGCGACAGCGGTTGATGATATCCTTGCAATGATGCGGGCAGGCGCTGATCTTGATTCAAACAGCGGTGGCAGCGTTGCGGGCACGCATCTTATTACGGGTGAGGATGCGCCTAGAAATGAAAGTCCCACAGGTCGATTGCCGCATTGTTCACCCGAACTTTCTATTCAACGTGTGGCGCAGGGTGGACAGGGAACGGTTTATCGTGTCTCGCCATCACCACCATCATCCCCAGATTTCAATTCTTTGGCATCTGCGTCGCTAAGTGAACGTTCTTCCGCATCGTCTGATTCTGCACTCAAGGTGGGTGAACTCAAAAGTATTGCGCGAGAATTTGCGGTGTATGATCGGTTGCGAAGTCATGGTGATCATCCATGTATTCCAAGAATGCTGTCGGAACATGTGCTTACTTCGTCTGATCCCGATCTTGGGCAGTTCTCCATCGAATGGGTGACGGGTCGTGAAATGTACAATTTGTGTGAGGCTGTTCGAACCCCGAAACCTCCTTCTGATTCGGCGACGTCAGAAGAGCGTTTAAAATATCAAGAAAAAATCACTGACCTAGAAGAAAAGCGTGTGGCAGCAGAACAGCGCATCGATATGCTTGTCGATAAAATGTACGAAAAAGCACCTGGAAGCCTCACCGAGCATGCACGCTTACCTGAACCCAAACCTACGGATTTAATGGCCAAACGTGAATTGATTGCGCAGCTTGCCTGTCTTCAAATGGCAGGAGCGATTGCGCATATGCAAAGGTCGCAGATTGTTTTTCGTGATTTTCAACCCAAGAATTTTTTATTGGACGATGCAACGCTTGAAGTCCATTTGATTGATTTGGGGCTGGCCGATGCACCCGGTGGGCGGCGCGGTATGGATATGGTGGGTGTGGGCGGCTATGGCAGTCCCCCTGTGAGCCGTGAACGAACGCTTCAATTTCTCGATGATACATGGGGTTTTGTTTCATTGATTTGGGGTCTTGCCCAAGGGGAGGCGCCATTTGGTTTAAAAACGGCGCCTTCTGATGATCGGAATGTGGTCTTCACAAAGCGTTCGGGCGACTATTGTTCTGGCCAGTCGGATCATTTGTATTTGACAGAAGGATTGAGTCCCCTGTTTTGCGACTTTGTGAAAAGAACGTTGCCGAGAGAATCGATGACCGTGGAGGGGCACATATCAGGAATCCATGATCATCCAACGTTAGATACCGTACGTGAACATCCCTGGTTTCAACAAGCCATGGAACGTTTTCCTGATGTGGTCGCATTTGCACGTGTTTGAACCGCTACGTTAAGCGAATGAGGTATCAACGGAACGACGCGGTCCTTGGCATCTTCGAACAGATTTTGAACCAAAAAAACGAAGTTCTTTCGGTAGAAGGGTATCGGTTCGGCAGGCATGCACGAGAAAATGGCGTGCACCAGGTGTTGCCATTTGCACTGCTGCGATGAGTTCACGAAGTGTGGTGCTGTTTTCAACAATCACAACCGCCATTTTATTGCCGGCAGGTGTGGTTGAATAGCGTTCGTTGTCCATGATCCGAGCCTCACATTCACGCATGATCTGAGTTGCCTCGGTTAGCGTGGTGTAGATACCTCCACCGAGACTGAGGTCATCGATGATTCGTCGCGTTTCTTGGGCGGGTAAATTGCCACTGTAGGCACGCCGTAAAAATCCTTTGGTGCCTTCACTGCTGGTTAGCGTTTGTTTTTCATGGGCGTAAAACGAAACAGTGTAATTTGTTGGAACTTCCCAAGAGCGATGCGCCGTTCTTCCATGGGCTGAAATAAATACCATGGGATGTTGTTTCTCTTGTGCTTGCGCGGTGGTTAACAGGGTTGCGATGTGTTGATTGTGCAAATCATGCAAGGCAAGTTCTCGAACGCGAGGCGGCGGTATGACAAGTCCATCGTTGTTAGGCATTGAACGCGGTACAGGAGGTGGTGAGGCATGTATTGCTGCTGCAGTGGCACGGAGCGGTGCTGGACTCGGCAATGTGACATGCCAACTGGGTTCTTCCTGAACCGTACGTGATTTTCCCTGGATCACCGAACATTTAGGAAATGTGTCGCCTAAAAAGACAATGTTTGCATCGTTCGAATCGGGACTTCCATAGATACCCCATGCCAAACCAGGCAATGTTTCGGGCTCAAAAACAAGATAGAGTTTTTTATCTTGGAGCGTATATCGACATGCAAGTTGTTCGGTGCTGGGGAGCGTTTCGATTTTAATATCCGTTGCGCCAGCTTTTTGTAACTTTTGGATCATCGCCTGTTGGATTGCGCTGAAATCCATGGAGGGTTCATCACGAAGTGACGTGTATCGCTGGTGTACGCGCGCACCACGGCATCCTTGATCATCGCCATATTGATGATGCTGGACCAATGCATTGGCATACGCTTTGGCATTTCGATAGGTCGCTCGATCAAGAGTTGGGGTCTCGGTATCGCTGCTGGAGGTATCGTTGTAAAATCTATGGGTCCTGCTTTGGTCGATGCTTGCCATCACATCTTATTATCGCAATGCGAAAGAATTTCATTCAATTTTCGTCCTAAATACCAGCCCTTATGGCATTAAATCTGTTTCTATTCAGAAGCGTGATCTTGGTTGCAAGAAATCATTGACACCTATCGCACAATACGCTTTATACGCCCGCACCACGCTTTTGGGTGCGGGACTAACTCAGTGGTAGAGTGCAACCTTGCCAAGGTTGACGTCGCGAGTTCGAATCTCGTGTCCCGCTCCATTTTTTCTCTTTAATTCCACATACTTAGCAAAATCCAACAAAGCGTTTTCCTGATTTTCTGCCTTAGGGTCAGTGTCGGGGTCAGTGTTTTGGTTCGATTTGCCCTGATTTTGGGTTGCGGTCATGAGATCTTCTAAGGCGGTCACAGCTTTTTCACGATCCGTGCGTTTGACCGTTGCGTAGATCCCTTGTGCCTTCGCCGTGCGCCAGCCGGACATCGCCCGGCGGACCATTTGCTCAACCCCTGCCTCACGCATCAAATCTTCAAAGGTTCGACGCAAGCCCTGGGGGGAGATGGGTTTCAGGCCCCCCATGGCGGCGATTTTAGCGCATCCTTCTACAAGGGTCGATCCTGCCCGGTGCCATCCTAGCACAGACATTTTTCGACGTACCATTCCGCCTTTGCTCTGGCGCGGAGCCCCTGGAAACACAAGGCCACTGCCGATGCCGGGATGATCGGTTTCCAAAAGCCAGTCGGCTTGGGCCTTCAACACTTCGCGCAATGCCATGGGGATCACCACGCGCCGGGGATCGTCGGTTTTGGTGGATTTTTCGATCCCACGCCACACCGAACGCTGAATGTGGATCTCGCCTTTCTCGATATCACTCCAACGAAGGGCAATGGATTCGCTTAGGCGCATGCCTGTCCAAGCAATCAAGAGCAGGTGACGGCAGACATCGGGCGGTAAAACTTTTTGTGCTTCGGTTTCACAAATCATGACGAACGTTTGAAAATCAATCGGATCATAGGTTTGACCGCGACTCCCTTTGGTGCGGGACTCTGGAAGGGTAGGGACTGCGCGTGCAGGGTTGCGATGGATGATTTTTTCATGCATCGCCCTTTCTAAGATCAAGCGAAATACACGATGAATGCCGTTGACCGTCGGAGGTGACATGGTTTGAACCATGGTGCTTTGCCATCGCTCCACACCATCGAGATCGATCATATCCACCCACCAATCACCAAAATACTGCATAATGTGTGCAGACGATGTGATGTAACGATCCACCGTTGACGGTGACAAACGTTTGCGTGTGCTATGGCTGTGAATCCAATTCTTTACGAAGTCGCGCAATTTCTGTCTTAAAATCGGTTGTGCTTTGCTCCTGGGGATCTCCTTCATCATGCGGCCGTGCAGTGTAACTGCGTCGGCGATGCTGCCTCTCACGGTCTGTTTGCGCTGAATACGACGTCCTGTTCTGGGATCGATAGTTTGAGTCTTGATTATGAAATGGTTGCTGTCGATCATGAAAATGCATGGATACTTGGTCTTCTGGAAATTGGGCGACTTCTTCGACATAATATTTCTCGCTTTCAGGATACATCGCTTTTCCATTCGCCCGAACAACACGATCCAGATAGGTTCGACTGAATTTCTTTTTCCCTCCAATTAAACCATTGGGGAGCAATTCTTTTTTCATGAAGAGCCGATACATGCTTGCTTTAGAGATCCCCAGATACTCCGCCGCCTGTTGGCATGATAACCACGTTCGCTGCATCAATGATCTGACTTTTTTTCTTTCTTCTTGATCCATGGTTTCCCCCTTAATTGCTGATGGTTGCTTCTCCCGTAGGACTTTCGATATGCGCGTTGCCGTCGTAATATTCAGCGCGATTGGTGCCACCGATGGCGATGGTGCGAACACCGCCAATACCGACCTTGTGACCGCCCATTCCTATGTTGTCGGTGCCATTGATCCCGATAAGTTCGCCACCGATGGCGATGGAGTAGGGGCCATCAATGCGGTTGTAACGACCGCCGAGGGTGGTACCTAATTCACCCCTGCAATGAATCTCATTTCCACCGAGGATGGTGCAACGTTTGCCGGTGGAGTCATTTTTATTTCCACCAACAATAACACTACCTTCGCCAGAAAATTCACTGAAGCCATCAAAACCGCTTGCTACGCGACTTTCTGAACCACCCACGATGGCCGCATAGGCTGAATACACCACGTGTTCGCGACCCGACATAAATGTGCTGTGGGCATTGTAGGCATGCCCACGGCCGAGAATAAGATTGTGAGAACCTGTTCGTAATCCAGGTGTTGAACCAAGCCCATCGTTGCTGGGCACTTCGTTGTAGCCGATGATAAGATTGCCTTTGCCATTGGTTTCGCCGTCGGTGGTTCCGCTGCCACTTTGGACCTGAATGTTCCCACCATCCACGATCAGATCTCCGGCAAGGGTGATTTGTTCCTTGTGCGTATCTACCTTGATGAGGGTCGTTAGAGTGTGCACAGTGATTTCTAATTCGTGTACACGCTGCTCAAGATCGGAAATGCGATCTTCAGCGCTCAGTTGAGTTAAGTCGGGATTGGAATGAACAGATTCATTTCCACATGCCGAAATGATCAATATGCTGAACCATAAAACAGATTTCATGTTCTCCCCCTGAACCATGTGATGAATTTAAGTGCACCTTGTGGTGGATTGGGTGCCTCAATCCGAACGTCGTGAATGTTTTCTGATGTGATAAGGGCTTCAAGTGTGGCTTTGGGGACGGTGACCGACAATCCATCAATATAACGGTGCAAGAGAAAGTCGTTGGCATACCAAGTGTTGACGATACGCTTGAGATTGCGTGCGGCAACGGTTTCAATGTATGGCCCGCTTTGGTTGGATCCTGGATGCCCGTAGTTGTTTCCCCAGGCAAATACATTGCCGCTAATAAATAGCTGTGGGTTTTTGAGGACAGTGATCAGCCGATACTTTTTTGAGGGATTCAAATGAAAGAACCCATCGAGATCGGGAAGAACTTGTGTGCCTTGAACATCGATGAGTTCGTAAGCCACTTGAATATGGGTAGGATCATAAACAACTTCCCATTGGCGCGCTTCGGGGACAACACCACTCAAACAATAATTAGAATCAAATACCCCGACCTGTACAGGCCCGCATGATTGCACTTTCCCTATTTGATAACCGGTATTGCCGTCGGGACATTGACCCTCAAAAG
>SYDY01000061.1 GCA_005801425.1 Bdellovibrionales bacterium
GCATCACATGGGCTTGTTGCTGCATCACATTCATTGATGTCTTGGCATTGCATGCCATTGTTGTTGACATCGGTGTAGCCCGAAGGGCATGGGCTGCACGTAAATGATCCTCCGTTATTTGTGCATGTGGTGTGCGCATCGCATGGGCTTGTGGTTGCATCACATTCATTGATGTCTTGGCATTGCATTCCGTTGTTGTTGACGTCTGTATAGCCCGAAGGGCACGCACTGCATGTAAATGATCCTCCGTTGTTTGTGCACGTTGTGTGTGAATCGCATGGCGAGTCTAGACACTCGTTAATATCGAGGCATTGCATTCCGTTGTTGTTTACGTCGGTGTAGCCCGAAGGGCATGGGCTGCACGTGAAAGAACCCGAATTGTTTGTGCATGTGGTGTGTACATCGCACGGATTTGTTGCTGCGTCGCATTCGTTAATATCAAGGCATTGTTTTCCGTCGTTATTCACATCGGTAAATCCAGAAGGGCAGGGTGTGCATGTGAAAGATCCCTCGGTATTTGTGCATGTGGTGTGTGCATCGCACGGACTTGTTGCTGCCTCGCATTCGTTGATGTCTAGGCATAGTGTTCCGTCGTTATTGACGTCGGTGTAGCCCGAAGGGCATGGGCTGCATGCAAAAGACCCGGCGCTGTTTGTGCATGTTGTATGTGAATCGCATGGCGAGTCCAGACACTCGTTCATGTCGAGGCATTGCATGCCGTTGTTGTAGACGTCTGTGTAACCCGAAGGACATGAACCACACTGTGCAATATCATCAACGCTGATGCATGTCACAAGAGGATCGCAAGGGTTTAAAGGGGCACTGCACGGATCGATCGGTTCGATTTTTTGTGCGGTATAGTTGCAACTCATTAATATAATGGGCACACAAGCTATAACGACGTGGACACTTTGCCTCATCCTCTCATAATATATGTATTAGTGATCTAATCGTATTTAATTTGAAATGATTGACGTCTGATAATTTGATGTCAATTACCATACGCTATCATATCCATATCGCATAGATTATTGTGTCATATCACAGATGCAGCACCAGGAATTGGAGGAATTGTTGTTGCTTCCTGTGCATGCATTCGTTGTCGCTCCGCCGTCCCAATCAGGGCTGCAGAACCCTTGATTGGCGCTGTAGATAAAGTGTCCCGGATTGTTGCAAGCGTTGGTGTCGGCATGCTGCTTGCAGTCGAGTCCTACGCTTCCTCCTCCGTTGCATGTCCAGGATGATAGCGTGCATACATTATTGCAAAACCCATATCGTAGGGCTTCACTTTGAATGACGAGAATGGCGCACATGTTGTTTTCCATGCACAGACCTCCTGCATCAATGCATGCTTGGGCACAGCATGTGTGTGAGCCTTGGGTATTTGTGCATGTTTTGTCCAGGCCACAAATGTTGGGTGTTGTGGTGCATTCATTGATATCTTGGCAGGCTGTTGCATCGTTGTTGGCGGTGTAGCCCTGTGGGCATGGGCTGCATAGGTACGATCCTTGATTGTTTGTGCATGTTTGGTTGGGTTCACAGGGGGTTGTTAAACATTCGTTGATATCCAGGCATTGTGTCCCGTTGTTATTGACGTCCAAGTAACCATTTGGGCAGGCGCTGCATGTGAAAGATCCACTTGTATTTGTGCATGAAGTGAGAGGATCGCAGGGGTTTGTTGGTGCGTTGCATTCGTTGATATCTGCACATGCATTGTTGACGACGATGTAACCGCTTTGGCAGTCGTTACACATGAATGAACCGATATTATTTGTACATGTTTGATTGGATGCGCATGGGCTTGTTGTTGCCTCGCATTCGTTGACGTCTTGGCATTGTGTTCCGTTGTTGTTGACGTCCGTGGTGCCATTAGGACAGGAACCGCATAGGGCAGTACCGTTGACGTTGGTGCATAGGGTCAGTGGATCACAGGGATTTAAAGTGACGCTGCAGGGATCACCAGGTTCTTCAATTTTGGGCTTTTCTATCACATAGACACAATTCAGTGATGTTATAAAAATGACGAATAATAGGATGCTGTGGTTCACGCCTTTATACTATGGTGTAGACAGCGGTTTGGCATCTTTTCGTTGCATTTCTTTAAGCGCCTCAGCGGCCGTATCGCGCACGCTTTGTTCGTGATGGCCGGAAGCCATGAGCACCAAAAAACCCTCGGCTTCGGGTCCTCCTATGGCTGCAAGTGCATAGAGCAATGGCGACAGATATTCGGGTTCTTGATGCCTGGTGAGTTCAATGATTGGTTGGATGGCCCGTTGGTCGTGAAGTTCGACCAAGGATCCGATGGCACGCAGGGTCGCGCCGGGATCGTCATTTTGATTTACGATGGAGATCAGCACGGGAACGGCACCGATGATTTTTCGACGTCCCAGAGCTTGAATCGCAAAATAACGTAGATCGACACGTTCACCGAGCGAGGCTTCATGCAGAAGAGTGGCCTCTGGTGCAAGCATCAGCGTGCGCTCTGTTTGGATCTCCAGCCATGCCCGAACAAATGCACGTCCACGTTCCCGTGCAATGCTGGGATCGTCATAGATAGACGCAGAGGCTTGGAATGCAGGGAGTTCAGGGCGTATGGGACGCAATGTGATGGCAAGCGCGATATTTTCATCTTCGACGACGAGTTGGATTTCCATGTGGTGGGTCGCTTGTTCCACTTTATCCACAAGTTGTATGCCACGTGCATGGTGAAAAATATAAGATGTGGCTTCTTGGCGAAGCGTGTCACGAAAAACAGCATCACCATCAAGGGGTGTTGATACGAGAATGCTATGAATGCGAATATCGGGTGGTACGGGAGCACATGCTGCGAATATTAAAGTGAATACGAGACAATGTGTTCGCATCTGTATGGTATGACGTGCTTGTGTGTGGTTGGTCAATGTTCGCGCAGGTCATGGCGCAGCAAGCTGCGCCGCTACATCGTCTTGGCACATGCCTCAAGAAAGGTTTCTTGCTATGCCCAAAGCACCCAATGTGTTTGTCGTTGCTACAATTGTATTGATTGCCATTGCGATGACGCACATCTATGTATGGCTGCGCCTTGGGCCGTCGTTGTTGGGGCCACCATGGTGGAGCCGTACATTGGGATGGCTGATGTTGGCTGCCGGTTTGAGTATTCCAATGTCGATGGTTCTATGGCGCGCATATAAAATACCGTCGGCGCGGTTTGTACTCCATCAGGCACACACATGGCTCGGCTGGCTCATGCTTGCGGCACTTGCATTGTTTACCATGGATCTTCTGCGATGGGGTGTTTTTGGGATGCTGCGTGGATTGAACGCTGATGTGAGCGAAGCGCGTCGTTTATTTTTTTTACGCACAGGCGTGGGCGTTGCGGGGGTGAGTACGATCGTTTCTGGGTTATATGCCATGCGTTTGGGGTCGCAGGATCCAAAGCTTGAAGAAGTAAGTGTTCCCATGCCAGGTTTATCGCCGACGTTGGATGGTTTTCGTATTGTGCAGTTGTCAGATATTCACGTGGGGCCAAGTATTCAATCGGACGATGTGGAAGCGATGTGTCGAATTGCCATGGGAGCGCATCCTGATCTTGTCGTGGTGACCGGTGATGTGGTGGATGGAACGCCTGAACAAATTTTGGAACATGTTGAAAAACTGGGCGTTTTGTCTGCCCCTCATGGGGTATTTTTGTGTACGGGAAATCACGAGTATTATTCAGATGCGTTTGCGTGGATCCCACATTTTAATCGTTTGGGCTTGCGGGTGCTTGAAAATGAACATGTGAACATTGGTGGTGATGATGGATTCACCCTTGCAGGCGTGTATGATCATTATTCGGCTCCTTTTGGACATGGTCCTGATGTGACGCGTGCATTACACGGACGTGATCCCAACAAACCGGTGGTGCTTTTGTGTCATCAGCCACGGGATATCGAAAAAGCTGCGCGCAGTGGTGTGAACCTGCAACTTTCAGGGCATACCCATGGCGGGCAGATTTGGCCCGTTGGGTATCTTGTCAAACTTGTGTATGGCTATGTTGCGGGCTTGTATCGTATATCTGATCGTATGCATTTGTATATCAATCGTGGGACAGGTTTTTGGGGCCCTGGGATGCGTTTGCCAAAGCCTGGGGAAATTACGTTGATTCGGTTGAAGGCGGTTTAAGTCAGGAAAGATTGTCGATGATCTTTTGGATCTGATGTGCGGCACCTTCGTAGGCTGTGACTGTTTCGGGAGGTGCGCCGTGGGCTCCAAGGTATGTACTGCGTGAAGCCAATGCCATGCGAAGTTTATCCCATGCGCGGCGACATTGGACCAAAGTCGCAGGACGATCACGAGAATCGATTGCAAGTGCATCCAATTTTTGTTGCTGTACACGGGCAGCTTGTTCGATGAGTTTAAGTTGCTGGGGTGAAAGCGGCGTTTCTTCAGAGAGTTCTTTTTGGACGACATGATTTGGATCGCTGATCCGTCCCATGGATGGCACATTGCTGCTTTTCTGGCGTGCTGCCAAAGAGATGCCAGCTGATCCTTGGCGTGTTAGTCCAGTACGTTTTCGATTGACTGATGTTCGTACGAGTCTGCGTGCGGATTTGGTGGTGAATCCACCGATCACCGGCATACGGGCCACAAGCACCGTGAGACTGGGATTGGGTGTTCCGTTTTGGGTGAATTCTTTGCAACGTTCAAGAAGCGCAAATTTTTTCACCTGCGGCAATCCATTAGGGTACGCAACCAAGGCTGCAGAGACTTCGGACCATCCACGTATGTCTGCTGGATCGAATTGTGCAGGATCTTCGGGGAAATCACTACCAGGATCAGCCTGAATAGCTTTTTCTAACAATGCAGTGAGAGCGGCAGCTTGTGCTTCTATATCGTTGGTATTCAATTGATGACCTCATGAAGTGCTTCGAGCATGGCGTCGACAGTTTGATAACGCTCATCCGGTTTTGTTGCGATGGCTTTTCCTGCAACGGCTGATAGTTTCCCACGCTGATCCTGTCCTGCTGTTACTTTAAGTCCACCTGAAAGATGCATGTGAAACCAGCTTTGTGTGGATCCAGCACTGAATGCAGATTGTCCTAGCAGCATGGCTAGGAGGAGCATACCGAGTTGATAAACATCGGTGCGTGCATCGAGTGCCTTGCCTAGAATTTGTTCTGGGGCCATGGCCTGGGGTGTACCTACAACATTGCCCATCATGGTAATATTGAGATTGCTTGTCAGCGATCGGGCGATGCCTGCATCGAGGAGAACGGCTTCTCCAGTCTCTTGAACAATCACGTTGCTAGGCTTGATATCGCGGTGTAACCAACCACATGCATGCAAGGTGCTTACGGCACTTGCGATATCGACAATGATCCGCAATGCGTTGCTTGTTGTGAGGGGCTTGTCCGCGATGAGTTCGTCGAGACCACAGCCTTCTACAAAGTCCATGATCAAAAACGGGCGTTCTGTTATTTCGTCGGTCCCTGCGTCGAGTACGCTTACCAAATTGGGATGACACACGGAGGTCAGGGCTTGTGCTTCAATATTGAAGCGTTTTTTTGTGGTTTCGTCATCGGCAATGGCTGCCAATACGAGTTTGACTGCAACACGTTTGTTATCGCGTGTGTCGATGCCTTCATACACTTCACCCATGCCTCCTTGGCCGAGAAGATCGCCCAGAAGATAGTGTTGATGAATGGTGATGCCTTTGAGGGTGCGTGCTTCGCTTGGAAATTCATTTCCGCACACAATGCAAAAGGGAATATCGTCGTCGGTTTGATTATGGCAGCTCGGACATTCCATGGCGTCTCCTAGGGCCGAATGGAGATCGGCAATTGTTCTCCTAGACGTGAGATCGTCAGATTGACGGCCAAGCCGCTTTGAAGGCGTTTTTTGGCAAGTGCTTCCTGCTTCATGAAGCCAGATAGTCCTGCGATGGTTTCACCTTCGATACGTACGACCACATCACCAATATGAATGCCAGCGCGCTCAGCGGGAGAACTGGGTTGCACTTCGGTGATCACAGCACCGTTGGGAATATCATGAACCCATTTAAGAAGCGGGAAAAAATGGGTGACCATGAGGCCAAAGGGCGCAAAGCTTTGGCTTTCGCTGTAATAGCCGAGATCGACCTGACGTGGATCGACGCTGAACATGCTGTAGACAGTATAGCGTGCTGTTCCATCGGCATTATCAGCGAGACGTCTCCAGTAGATATCCTCATCCTTAAAAGTGACATTGAATCGCGCACTTTTCATTGCAGCGATTTGGCTTTTGGTTTGGCTTACATACTCCATCAACGCTTTGATGGCTGTGCGATCATTGGCTTGAACGGCCGATGATAGTTTATCGAACAATAAACTTTTTGCGCTGATCACGGGCAAATAAACGGCCTGTGAGAAGTTTTTAAGCATCACGCGTGATGCCATGGCGAGCAAAAGATTTTCGTTGGCTTCATCGATGAGATGATTGCGTGCGGATTCGAGGCTTGGTTCATTGGTGGCGACAACTTTAATACTCCAATGATCAGGATTGCTGATGTTGGTTCCAAGCTGTGCGGTCCAGAGCGGTGCTTGGGGACTGCTGGTGGCAATAGGTTCTTGCGGTGTCACGTGCTCGGAAATTGCGGTTTGCGTGGTGCTACTGGGTAGAGTGATGCGTAGGCCTAGACTTCCCACAGTGACGCCTATGATTGTAGCAACAATGATAGTCGCAGGTAGAATCCATTTGTTCTGGCCATTTGATGGTCCGTATTTGATGTTGTGAAGCACGTGTGTGACCTCTCTCATGCTGTGTGGACGATCGGTTGGTGTTTTACCTAGCATGTGAAAAAGAAGCTGCACGAATTTTGCTGGGATTTTCTTTGCAATGGAGGGTGGGATCGGTTGTGGTTTTTCACTGAGGATCGCCATGACCTGCGCAACGGATGAGTTGGCGCGAATGGGCAACTGACCCGTGAGCATTTCGTACATGATGACACCGAGTGAGTAGATATCGCAGCGCGCATCGATGATGTCAGTTCCATCGGCTTGCTCTGGAGCCATATAATAGGGTGTTCCAAAAATACCGCCGCTTGCAGCCAAGGTATGGGCGTTGGAATGGCTTTCCAGATTTTTGGCGAGGCCAAAGTCGAGAATTTTCGAAATCAGGCATCCGTTTTTTTCATGGACGTGGATATTTTCGGGCTTAAGATCGCGATGGATGACCAGGTTATCGTGTGCATAGTTAAGTGCATCAGAAAGTTGTATCGAAAGATCGATGACTTGCTCGAAAGGAAGTGGACCGGCCTGTTTCATGTAGCTGGCCAAACTTACATCCGGTAGCCATTCCATGGCGATGTAGTGTTGATTGCCATCAAATGATCCGGAACTGTAGACGCGTACGATATTAGGATGATCCAGTTTGCTGATGGATTTGGCTTCGCGTTCAAAACGTTGAAGTGATTCAGCATCACCGACCAATGCTGGGTGCAACACTTTAACCGCAGCGGGACGATGTAATTTGATTTGGTCAGCCCGGTATACAACCCCCATGCTGCCTGAACCCACACGTTCCACGAGTGTATATTGGTCGTGAATGACTGTACCGATAAGAGGATCGGCATTGCGGGGCGTGTTGGCCATCTCTTATTTTACAAAATCACTGGGGGCTAAACAATGTATGCGCATATGACTAATGGATTTCCTCAGGGGTACCAATGCGTTGATTTTGTGCCCACTGGCCTTCGGTGAGCTTCCAGCCTGCTTCCATGGGGATGCTGGGGAAATTAACTTTAATGGGGAGTTCGGTGCCTCCTGGGGTCGTGAGGGCGAATTCTAAGCCGAGATCGAGGCTGTTTGCATTGGGGGGGACCAAGGGAAGGTCGTAATAACCGATGCGTGCGTTGGGAGGGAATTCAGCAACCCAGCGTTCGGGTTTTACGATGACTGTGGGGGGCTGGTTATCGGCGGTCATTTGCAGGCCTTGTTTTTTTCCCTTGGCGTTGATTACGCCTTGAAAATTACCGACGATATGTCTGTTTTGGACTTTATCGCCGCCGCCCCACTGCACAAACGACACTTTGATACGTTGATTGCCGTCGATGGTTGCAGGTTCGATGGCAAGAATATCAAGCCTAAAAGGGTGATCGGCTGATGTGTAAATGGGACGGTATGCGCCTTCACGCATGGCCTTCATTATTTTTTGCGTAAGTTCGATTACTTCGTTGCGTGCAGCAATTTGTTCTTCGGTGATTTTTCCGTCTGCTTTTAATTGATTGGTGGCAATGACTTCACGATCAAACTGTTGCATGCCCGGGTATTTTTGATCCAGCTCGGCAAGTTTTGTGAAATAGCGCGTGAGTGCAATACCAATTTCTTGTTTGTATGCGTCGGATGAAAGCAGGCTCATGCCTTGCATGGCTGTTTCATGCTCAGCACGCAACTCGGCAAGCGACAGGTAATAGGCTTGTTTGCCAGTGACAGCGCGATATTCTTTCAGTCCCCAAAAGCCAGCACCACCCAAGAATGCAAGGCCGATGATCCATGCGGCAAATGTTTTCATGCGATCTCCCCACTTCGGTCATAATCGCGAAGGGGGTGCGTGTCCACGTTTACCTTGTGAATCGCACGCGTATCGGCGGCGATAGCGCCTCGATGGGGTGGCCTTCTGCATTGCGTGCGGCGGTAAATGCGGCCGTTTGGGCGCATTGTACTGCGGCTTCTGCAAAACCATAACCGGGATCGGACAGTGCAAGTACGGATACAACACTGCCATCGGCACGGATGGTGGCACGCAAGATCACGGTTTGTTCGTTAATTTCGGCACTGTAAGCTTCTTTGGGCCAAGGACAGCGCCATGCATTGTTGTTTAATTGCACGGGTTTTGATGCATCATCGTGCTTGAGTTCTTCCTGTACAGCGGTGGTGCTGGTCCCTTTGGACGTGGTAGTGCCACCCGCGAATGTTGAGACGGTACCGGTCACAAAAGTGTTCTCAGTAAAATCGACAGGTTCGGTGGGCGCAGGTTCGGCGGCTACTATTTTTCCCGCCTGGGCAGGAGAAGTATGGGATCTGCGTTGTACGTGGGGTGGCTGTGTTTTATGGGGCTCAAGTACGATTTCAATATCGGTGTGTTGTTTGATGGATGTTGCTGGGTCCCATATTTCAAGCGGCGGATCGATATGCAGGGCAAGAGCGGCAATCAGAGCATGCAGAAGAACTGCGATCAACAGCGGGATGATCATGCTGCTTCGTTGGGGCGTGGTATCGCAGAGCACCACGTCGATAATACGTGTTGGTGCATTGCTCACGGTATTGTCTCCGCAGAGATGATGGCACCAAAGGCGATACGGGTAAGGCCTGCTTGTTTGATGATGTCGAGCGTGTGCATTATCTTTCGATGGGGCACGTTGCCATCGGCTTGAATGATGGCCCGTGTGTTGGCATCGTTTTTAAACGCAGCCTGCGCATGTTTTAAAAGCGATTGATCATTCGTGATGATTTCTCCGTTGGCGAGAAGTGGGCCTGTTTGAGGTAACGTCACGGCAAAGACCACTTGCACCCCTTCGGCTTGTGAAGCTTCCGGAAGATCGAGTGGTACTGCCGGTGTTATCATGATTTTTGCGGTGACCATGAAAACGATCAAAAGCACCAGGGTGATGTCCACAAGCGGTGTGACATTGATCCCTGTGATGATGCCATCGCCGTAGTGATTGTTGCCGGCCATGTTATTTTTCCTCGGGCAGGCACGGGGACCTGCCCCTACTGAGATGGGCGAGAACAAGATTGGATAGCACTTCAGAACCCGACAACAACGACGCTACGGTGCGTTGAAAATAATTGTAGGCTGCGACAGCAGGCAACGCGACGGCAATGCCCACGGCGGTTGCCACCAACGCCTCAGCAATCGATGACATGACTGCCTGGGATGCCACCTCACCGACGGTGCTGCTTGCATGGCCTGGGCTTGCGTGGCCCAGTGCTTCAAAGGCTTGGATCACGCCGATGACGGTTCCGAACAAACCGATAAACGGCGCGTTGTTGCCGAGTGTTCCTAAAAATGCGAGTCGATTTTCAAGCAAACTTCGTTCAAGGGCAAAAGCGCTTTGCATGGCACGTTTCGCCGATTGTGCCCCTAAATGTGAAAGTTTAAGTCCGCCGCATGCGATGCGTGCTGCGGTTGCACCTGAGGTTTCAAGGAGTGCAATCGCTTGTTCTTGATTGTTTTGTGCAAGAACTGCGTCCAATTGCTGAGCAAGTGTGGCGATGTTTGTTTTTCGTTGGCGATAAAACAAAGCGCGCTCAATGCACAACGCAATACTTGCCACAGACAATGCGCCAAGAAGCCACAGAACCCATGCTGCGCCCGTTGATAAAAAAAAGTGCGTGAGAAGTTCTACGGTGTTCATGGGATTTCCTTACGTGTGGGGCATTCGCCTTCGCCGTCAAAATCGCCGAGGGTACGCGCTTGATGATTAAGATAACCAAGTCCCGTCAGAGTGTTTTCCGGAAGACTATAGAACTGTGCTGGAAAAAGATTGGATGCTTGTGCCTGTCCAAGTTCATCAAGCGTTGTGGTTGCATTGTGATCAAGATCGGCATCTGCAATCCACTGAGCGCGGCGTTCGGTGATTTCTTCGCCGTGTGTGACATTGGTAAAAAACCAGTGATCGCCATGAATGGTTGGCTTGATGGCCACGGTGCCACCCGATGGGACGGCAAATCCTGCATCGCCATCGGCGGGAGCGCAATCATCGAAGGATGTGCCTGCTTTGAGCATCCAGTCAAATTGGATGGTTTCAAGTCCTTTGGTCATGATTCCGGCAACGTGCAGCGAATAACCGCCATCAATCATGCGATTGAAATCTTCGAGGCTTGTTCCTTGTGCACGGATGGCGGTAGCGCTTGCATTGGGTATATCGTATCCAAATTTGTCCCAACGTTCGGCATCTACATCGTTAAATGTTGCGAGGATAAGGCCACCTGCGGGTGTTTGTTGAAGATCCACCACATAAATAGTTGGATCGCGCAAAACAGATCCGGGCTGTGATGATCGCCATGCGCGAAAATTACCAATCACGGTGATGAACTTTGTATACGTGACATTCCATCCATCCTTGATATCCTCGTCGCCATCGCCCGCTTGAAGACCATGGGTGATGGTTCCTTCCGGTTCCACAAACACTTGCACGGTCCCGATATTGTTGCTGCCGCATGAAAGAAATATCATGGCAGCACCTGTGATTGCTAAATATTTAATCGTCATGGTTATTCTCCTTGATTAAAAATAAACGTGGGTCGTGCGTTTGCGGTGATCCCAATGGTTACCGCGTTGCTTGCCTGTGGCGTTTCGTGGGTGATGTGAACGGGGTTTTCTGTGCTTGTGCGAAATGCTTCAAAGTCGACATTTTCCCACCACCGTTGGGGTACAAAACGGATCGTGATATCGCGAAGGCGATCATCAAAACGCGTTGAGAGAGAAGCGCCTTGCACCACGTGCAATCCTTGTTGCTTGGGTTGAATACGGAGATCTGCAATGAAATCGATGCGTGTTGCGCCTTGTTCTGCAAATCCTACAAAATGCGCGTTGTTCGTAAGCGTTGTATGGGATGTGGGATTTCGCTCGTGACTGAACCATGTGGTTCCAAAATCGAACATGGCCGATTGTGCGGTGTTCTCAAATCCCTCAAATGTGCCTGCGTGTTGCGGAAGGGGATCAAGTGCATCAACAACGACAGCGTTTGCTATTTCTCCCACAGCACTAGGACACAAATCACTGGAGGCTGCGGTTGTCGCGCAAAAATACACGGGTCCAAAGGCAATTTGTGCTTGGGTGAGCGTGACAGTCCATGCACCCGATGTAAATGTTGTTGGTGCCGTTCCTTGAACGAAAACAGGGCGCGAGATGGGTTCTTGCCCCGTATCGCCGCATCCCATCAGTATCAGTGTGATCGTTAATAATCGTCGCATTGATTGCTCCTAAAAATGCAAGCCCAAGGTGCCCATGAATGTACGTGGTGCACCGGCCGAAATGTGTTGTTGTGGAAGCATGGAGGGGACGTCGCGGTTTCCCCAGTTGGATACAAATGAATAGGCGCTTGCGGCGTAACGTGTATCGGTAAGATTAAACATCTCAAGTGATAATTCTATGAAGTGCCAACGTACGCTTCCTGAGAGATCCAACAAAAAGATGTGGGGTGTGGATTGGGCATAGGGCAAAGGTCGTGGTGAAAGAAAAGTGCCTCCAAGGCCCAGTCGGCCATGAACGTGATGTGTCCATAAACGGATGAGATCGCGGTGGACACCGAGATCGGTTCGTACCACCACGGGGGGAACATAGGGGAGCAGCTGTCCGCTTTGAAATGCAGGCGCTGGATTTTCAGCGGTGGCTGGGGGAGGATCACGCAGGGTTGCGTGAACATACGTGACCGATGCCGATGCGGTGGCCCATGCAAACGGTTTTGCGGTGACGTGCGATACAAAGCCGACACGTTGTGTGGGGCCGATACGTTCAAGACGGCCTTCTTCGGGATCGAACACCAAATCGTTGTCGAGTGTTGTGGCATAGGCGGCCGATGAGAATGCAATGCGATCGCCTCCATGGGGTGCGATGCGAAATCCACCTTCGTAGGATCGTACTTTGGCGAATGGCGCATTTTCACCTTCGGCAAGTTGTCGTGCTTGGGGTGAACGATAGCCTTCGCCGTAGGATGCCATGAGCGTAAGCCATGATAACGGTTTGATCTCCAACGTTGCACGTGGACCTACGGCAACACCCACGGCGGTACGATGAAATCCAACGAGATGGGTTTGTGCTATGGAACTTGGAATGAAATTTCCGAGGCGATCGTCGATGTCGTAGTGAAGCACATCGGTGCGTACGCCGCCTTTAAGGATCGCAAAACGCGTGAGATGCAGATTTATATCTGCGTAAAATCCGATATCAGTGGCGCGTACGTTGGCATCGACCCGTTGATCCCATATTTTATTCTGTGGCGCCTGAAGTAAGTTTTGCGTTTGTGTGATCAAATGCATGCGAAACGATGTTCCAAATTCCATATGCCCAAAAAGCCATGGAAGTGGTTTCCATTCTGAAGTGCGACGGCTCCATTGTGCGCCGATACCGAGATCTTGATTGAATTGTTCGATGAGGTCGCCGCGGCCAATCCATTCGGGATGGATCATGCCGCGCTGGGTAAATCCCGTGAAATTGGTTCGTGTTCGTAACGTGTTCCACGTGAACCATGTGGCGATGTGATTGTGTGCACCGGATGCGTTTGTTCTATCGAGCGTGACGCTCGTTTGTGCCCGTGCGGTGAGAGCCGATTGGGAATTGGCTGAAGGATTATTGTACGTATCAAAAAATCCCACGCGGCCCGCATCGATATCATCTTGGCGTAAAATACCTGCGAGACCTGCGCGGGCACCGTAGCCCGACACATGCAGGATCCCTTTAAAGCGTGCGGGACCTTCAAATGCATATTGGCCCATGGCACTTCCTGAAATGGATCCGCGGTTTTGTCCAAAACCGTCGCTTTTGCGAATGCTGAATGCACCAAAGGTTTCTTCTGCCTCATCCTTGGGGGCCCAGAGTACCAACTGTCGAAATGTGTTGAACGAACCGTAGGACGATTTGAGTTGGTATCCGCGTTCTGCAACACCGAGATCGAAATTGATGCTGCCTGCCACGGCAAAGTCGCCTTGGCGTGGATCATAAACACCTTCGGTAACACGCAGTGACCGGACCACTTCGGGAATGATGAAATTTAAATCCGCATAGCCTTGGCCATGAATATGGGAAGGTTGATTGAGGGGAATGGCACCCAGCGTCAGTTCAATATCCTGGCCATGTTCGGCGTTGAATCCTCGCAAATAAATTTCATGGGCCACAGCGTCGCCTTCGGGTTGAGAAACGTAAACGCCTGGTGCGGAACTGAGCAAATCGCTGGTGGTGCGGTGGGGGGCTGTGGTGAGTGCGGCTCTATCGAGTACAAAATCACTGATGGCACGGGGTGGTGCTTTGCGTGTGCCATGGATACTGACGTCGATGATGTGTTCATCGGTGATTGAGGGCACGGGCGGTTCGCGAACCGCCCCTACAGGAGCGGGAATAGCGACAGGTGTGGGTTTCGTGAAGTTAAATGGCACTTTGATGCGACTGACCACAGGTGCATTGCCTTGACGTGCGGGCTGAAATTTCCATGCGCGCATGGCCTCTATGGCGGCATTGTCGAATACTTCGCCGCCGGATGTTGCGACAGAAACTTCGGTGACGCTTCCGTCGATGCCTACGGTCACCAAAAGAACAACCGTCGATTCTTGGGGCAATCCTGTTTCTGGATACATCGCCTCGATTTGCTGCACGACCTGGGGCGGGTGCACGGGCGCGGTATTGGCGAGCGTTAGAAATAGGATGAGTGGCCACATGGATGGGGCTCCTGTGTTTTGTCGGACCGCTGCATAAGGGCGGTTCGC
>SYDY01000062.1 GCA_005801425.1 Bdellovibrionales bacterium
AAGGCCAAGCGCGCAAGGACAGGCGATGATCATCACTGCGACAGCATTCACAACGGCATGTGTGAAAGTAGGTTCTGGTCCGATGAAGTACCAACCGAGCGCAGTGCTCAGCGATGTTAATATGACGATAGGCACAAAATAGCGTGAAACCGTATCGACTAATTTTTGAATGGGCGCTCGACTTCGCTGAGCCTTCGATACCATTTTTACGATGTGTGAAAGGAGTGTATCTGCACCAACTTTTGTAGCGCGCATTACAAAACTTCCGGTACCGTTGACGGTTGCCCCGGTTATTGTGTGGCCAATCTGCTTTTCAACCGGAAGTGGCTCACCCGAAATCATGGATTCATCAACAATACTCCGTCCTGATGCTACTTCACCATCGACCGGTATTTTTTCTCCGGGACGCACGCGCAAAAGATCGCCAACCTTTATCGTTGCAATGGGCACATCTTCTTCAACGCCCGCTGAATTCACACGGCGAGCAATTTTGGGGGCTAAACCCAAAAGTGCTCTGATTGCGTTGCCCGTTTTAGCTCTTGCCTGCAATTCCAGAACCTGCCCCAAAAGTACAAGTGTTGTGATAACAGCCGCAGCCTCAAAATAGAGGGGTAGCATACCGCCATGGGTTCTGAGGTGGTCTGGGAAAATTGTAGGAAAAACTGTGGTCACTGCGCTGAACACATAAGAAACACCGGTTCCGAGGGCAATAAGCGTGAACATATTAAAATTGCGTGTTTTGAGGGAAGTCCAACCTCGCTGAAAAAATGGTAGGCCTGACCACAGCACCACAGGTGTCGCCAGGAAAAATTGAATTCCCGCGTTTAGTCCGTGAGGGATTGCGTTCTGAATGGGTTGTCCAGGGATCAAGTCGGACATGCTCAACAGAAACAAAGGTATGGTGAAAACAGCCCCCACGATGAGTCTGCGTTTGAAATCTGCGAGTTCGGGATTTTCACGTTCGTCCTGTGAGATATTTTCTGGTTCGAGCGCCATTCCGCAGAGGGGGCAAGTGCCAGGTCCTATTTGTCTTATCTCCGGATCCATGGGGCAAACGTAAAATTGATTGTCACCGCTTTCGACAAGAGTAGATGGCATATTCACTTTGTGAACATGAATCTTAGGATCCGTATCGAACGTTGTTTTGCATTTTGAGCTACAAAAAAAGAACGTTTCGCCGGCAAAGATGCTCTTACCGCCTATGGGGTTTTTGGGATCAACGGTCATTCCGCAAACAGGATCTTTCATATTGCCTCAATTCTTCTCTGGAAGTGAGCAATGACAGCCACTAAAATGCAATAAATATCGCATTTTCATTTGTCGGACTTGGTAGGTCATCGCTTCTTCAGCGATGCAAGCTCGTGTATTCTCGCAGCCATTTGTGTTCCTGTCGCGCTTCTATTTACAAAAAATTCTTTGAGCAATTCACGGGCTTGAAAGGTTGCAGGGCTTGCAATGTTTGTAGATGAGTGTCTTGACTGCGGAGATAATAATTCTTGGTGATTAACTTGCTGCCGTATGTCTTCTTGATTCGGCCACCCAATGATGGTCATTTTATGCCTTCTTCTTCCTCTTCACCCCCACCGCATCACTGGCCTCATTGAAATCACGCAGCGCTTGTTTGTACAGGGCTTGGGTTTCTTCATCTTCTTGGTCTTGGATGCACATCTTTTCGGCCCATCGCGAAAACTTTTTGATGTCGAAGTTGGGATCGATGGCGATGTATTTCCGGATCATGCCGCGCACGATTTGTGAAAAATCTTTGTGGTACAAATCGGCGTAGTATTCCACGAACATGCGTTCGATGGGATCGAGGGCAAGGCCTACGCGTGCGGTAAATTTTTTGGGGCGGCCTTGTTTGTCTTGAATGCGATTGCTCATGGGACCTCTTTCACATGTCAAAGTCGTGTTCGCCACATGCTGACTTGAGGGTTGGACGTGGCGCGGTGTGATCAAAGTCGGACACTTCGGGTTTTTTAAATCGTTCAACAAGTTCTTGGATCTCAACACGCAGCCGTTCGCGGTCGGGACCTTGGGGCATGGTTTCAATCACTTGGGTTTTGGCGAAGCTTGCAAACGCATCAGCGTCAAACCCTGGCAAGTGTTGCGCGTAAAGTCGAATGGCTGAACGAAGATTTTCAACCATGTTGGTTTGGGTGATTTGCACAACGTATTTAAACAGCGCCACTTCCACGGCGCTCCAACGAACGGTTGTGCTTAATACGTATTTTTTCCTAGGTGGCATGAATTGAGACCCGCTCCCGTTTTTCGTTCTTTAAATAGTTTTGACTGTTTAGCACAAATCGACCGTGGAAATCGAGCCCTATATCGTGTGCGGGTCCAAGGCTCTTGGGATGTTCTTGTGTGGCGTTCAATCGCGGCAACATGGCAAAGTTTAAACCGGTCATGCCTTCGGGTTTGAGCAAGTACCCTTGGCCCCGTGCTTCAAGGCACTTGAGTAAATTGGGATGCAATACAAACTCCTCCACTTCGCGATTGCTTACGTCGCCTGTGTTTAGAAACGTAAACAGCGGCCCCACTTTAAATCGTACGGTTTTTCTAAACGCAGTTTTTGTCCCATAACTTCGTGCGATTTTTTCCAAATGGTCGGGGTCGTTTTCGTACAGCATCACTTTCCATCGTGTGTTGTCTTGGACTTGGCGCGAAAATTCAGGGGATACCTGTTCCAAGTCGCCGATGGATTGATGGGCAAGTCGAAATTGCATGTGGGCATCGCGCAACATCGCCAATGACGGCACAAGTTCAGGAAATGCAAAGCGATTGAGTTCATCGATGTTGATGGAAAACGGGGTTTGATCGTGTCTTTTTCGGTCGATTTGTCGTGAGGCACCGATGGCCTGCACATGTTGCAGCACAATCTTGCCAATGGCCGGTGCAAGCAGCGCATAGCGATTGGCCGGGAGGTTGAAATACACAATGCCTTTCTGCTCCACCAGGTCGTCCAACACGATGTCGGGGTTGTAGCTGCCAAGCAATGGATGGTCGTAATCTGCAAGTGCATTGGTAAGGCCTGTAAACGTCTCAGCGCGACGTTTCCCCAATTGCTTGCCCTGTCGTTCTATTTCGTATTTGGCGCGAATGTCGTCGGACAATTCAAAGGCATAACCGAGCACATCGTCGTCGCACACGCATAAGCGAATATCCACCATATTGAATGGCTTGCCTGTTCCCGCGAGCAATCGCACCAATTGGTAAAAAAACAATTTGGATTGACCGCGATAATATTCGTTTTCCATTTCAAAAATGCTGAAAATGCGTTCTGCCACCGCCAATGGATCGCTTTTGGCACTTAAATAAACGGGATTGTACGTGTGGCTCCATTCTGGGTACGCCAATGCAAAAACCCGAACATCCGATGCACGTTTTGCCTCTTGCGCAAGCCCTTGCAACATATCCACGTTTTCTGAACTTCCCTTGGCATCCATAAACAACACACCTTTGCCGTGCATCATGTCTTGCAACATCAAGGGTTCAAGCACCGATTTGGTTTTGCCCGAACCTGTGTGCCCCATGATGTGCCCGTGGGTATCGAGATCGGATTCTGACAGGTAAACAGGACGACCCTTGGGATCCATGCCGATCCATGTTTGTCCTTGGGGCGCATTGTGGATGGCGGGCAAAAGTTCAAACGGTCGGTGGCGAAATCCTGTCAAGCGCGTTTGAAGCCGAACCCCTGAAAGGCTTGCAACAATTACGTTGCTCCAAAGCATCACCACGCCGCGATAAAGCAATGCGAGGGTTGTTAAACCAATCACAACCGCAACCATGCTCATCCACGGATGGGTCAATGCGTACGTACGCACGGTATCGTAGTGCGCCGTAACCATTTGGAGGGTCATGGGAAGTTTGATCCAAAACTCAGGCGATCGCCACGCCCACTCAAGCAAGCAACCGGCACCCAAAAGTACTGCCACAAACAAACCCGGCCAATGGATCTCTTGGGACTCCATCAAGCCACCGCCCAGGTACGACCCGAGCGGACCAAAAAACCTTCATCGGCCAAACGTGCAAACAAATCTTCTACGGCCTTTTGGCCCACTTTTAATTTTGCCTTGAGATCACGATATGCCGGCATCACACGGCCCGTACCTAAAAGCTCACGGGCTGCTTTGTACTTGTCGATGTCGATCACGGTGGATGATTTCGTACTCGTCTTCGTACCCGGCTTTGTACTTCGTTTCGTACTCGGACTCGTACTTCTCGTACTTGCGTTCGTACCTGGGTTCGTACTCGGGCTCGTACTTGCGTTCGTACCTGGGTTCGTACTCGGGCTCGTACTTCTCGTACTTGCGTTCGTACTCGGACTCGTACTTCTCGTACTCGTGTTCGTACCTGGGTTCGTACTCGGGCTCGTACTTCTCGTACTTGCGTTTGTACCTGCAACCGGCGTACGCAAGCGAAAGATCGCAAACGCCGCAATGCTTACCACTTCAAGCATCACAGACACGGCCATGTACTCGAAGTACGAACCGAGGCCTGCCTCTTGCTGGGGTACGGAATTTTCCAGTGTGGCGCGTTTTGCAACGATTTCGGATCGTCGTTCGCGGAGGAGGGCGGCGCTCTTGGCCATCTCGATGCTGCGTGTTCGCATGTTCATGGTTTGGTCGCTTTTGGCGTTGGCCATGGTCAGTTCGTACTCCGTATCAAGGGCTTCTATTTCTTGGCTGAGGGCTTGATACGCTTGCGATTGACGCGTGCTCTTTTCGCGAAGGTCGCTGTCATTTTCCGATAACCAATGCATGGATGCGCGGATGCTTCCCACCACAAGCACCATGGCGATGATTAAAAAACAAAAACCGGCGAGCTTGTGGCCGAAATCTTTCCAAGCAAGGAATGCCAGGCCTGCGGTTACAAACATGTATTTGCCCACTTCCCAAAGAAGTCCCAAGGCTTCAGGCAAGTGACCGGGCAAATCACCGCGCAGCATACGGCAATACTGCATGGTGAGAATCAAACTGATGGCACACGCAAGCAAGCCCAATGCAAAGGGGAGGGCTTGCTCATGCAGCCATACCAACAATCGACGTGATGCAATCATGACACGATGCCTCCTTCGCACGATGTTTCTAAAACCATAAGGCGTGCTTCTGTTTGCTGTACGATGTGTAAGAATTTGGGGCGTATGGACGATTCAGGACTCAACCGACGATAGGCTTGCGCCGAAACTTCGTAGAGCTTTCGCCACAACGCCAAATCAGACGTGGTCGATGTTTGCGTACTTGGTGTTTCTTCGGGAAGTCCACAGGCTTTGCGAATGGCGCCCCGTTCGGTGCTTGACAGGCACACCAAAGACGCCACTTTGGAAACAGGATGGGCATGGGCCATGGCACGGATGTTGTCGATGCGTTCCGTTGATTTCCCACGACCCGGTACCACAAACACAATGCGTGCTTTGCGCTCAGCGCCATATTGTTTTTCAAACCATGTGACACCGCTGTATGTTCGACCGTTCAAATACTGGGCATAGGCATCAAGTTTACCTTCGATGCTGCGGCGTCCTGTGCCCGACACCAAACTTTCGGTACAACGGTCGAGTTCCACAAACACGCACAGAGATGTTCCTTGAGGCTCAACAATGGCATCAGGGCGCACTTCGCGATCTCGAATGCGCGATAAACCGCCATCCAAGCGCGTGCAGTAACGCAAGATCGAACGATGCGAACCGCGCCACAAAAAGGGGAGGTCTTCCCAAATGCCGTCATTGTTTCCGCGTAACGTTACATACAGATCATTCGTTTCAATCAAATGCGGAATATACAAGGGCGACAACACATCGTACGCTTTGTATTCGCCTCCAAATCGTCGTCGCAAATGCGCATAACCCTTAGAACCCAAACACCACGCAAACCGAAACAAATCATCGTACAAAGGTTGTCTTTGTATAAAACCATCTTTGGCAAGTCTGCTTAATCGCACCCTGCAATTTTCAATACTTCTCCCTGGATACCACAATTGTTGTATCTGACTTGAAGATAAATATCTTAACTCCCACAATTCATTTAAAAATCTCTCTTCTCTTTTTGACACTTTTCTCATTTTTCCCTCTCCTTTTTTGTTCTTACTTTTCACACACACAAATCCACCCAACCCATTCCCAGAGCACTACCAGAC
>SYDY01000063.1 GCA_005801425.1 Bdellovibrionales bacterium
CAGGAATTTGCCGCGATTTCGTTTGTCTCTGACCAAGGCTGTGACTTTCACGTGACTTTCACAGGGGGTGTTGCTGCCTATCCAGAGGATGGAACATCGATTGGAACTCTGATTCGTTGTGCAGACGAACGCCTCTACAAAGGCAAAAACAATGGGCGAAATCAGATTTTAAGATCGGACCATAGGCCAGAAAGAAGCCTTTATTACAACCAAGGTGCAATAGAGCAAAATTAGAACTCACTCCGATTTTGATCCCGAATCAGAACTTGACCCACTGTCGCTGGATTTTTTACCGGCGTAATCGGTCGCATACCAGCCGGTGCCTTTAAGCACAAATGACGTATTGCTTATTTGGCGGACCATTTCTTCAGCACCACACTTTTTACAGTGAGGTGCAGGATCTGACATTTTCTGAATAATTTCAGTCACGACACCGCATTTTTCGCAGCGAAATTCATAAATCGGCATGGGCAGAGTTCCTTCGCGAGAGGCGGGAATTTAAGCTTTGAGGGCCATGGGGTCAAGGGTGTTCTAGATGGAATACATCAGCAACAAGAGGGGTAAATCATATAACAGCAGAAAATTGGCCCTGCTCAATCTTCAAACGCTGACGAAGAAGCCAGTCGGCACGTACGAGATCTTCTTCCGTATCAATATCAATATAATCGTTCCATGGTGTGATCACCGGTGTGCACTTTTTACCGAAAAGCGAGCTCTGATCGGTAATAACACTCGCCCGTGTCGCATATGCAACCGCACTAAAAACATACATCGGCACTTGCTGGTGTCCCCGACTGCTGGGGGCAATGGTCTCTCGGTTGTAACCCTGGAGCCCACCATGTTGGATACTTAAGATCTCTGCGGGGTGAAACACATGAGGCATTTGACACACCGATGCCGAAGAATCGGCACCAGAATCCAAGAGCGCTTCAATCACTTGATCAACCACCGCAGGGGATCGCAATGCACACGTGGGTTCAAGCAACACACAAATAGAAATTTCGGGTGATGATGCTTTGTTCAGCGTTTGGATGGCGTGCTCAAGGACATCAAGTGTTGCTGATTCAGATGCAGCAAGATGAGAGGGTCGCATGAACGGTACTTGCGCACCATATTGACGTGCAATACGCGCAATTTCTTCATCATCCGTAGAAACCACCACATCATCAATCCAACGTGACGCAAGACCCGCTTCGATGGCCCAGGCAATCAGTGGCTTCCCTGCAACTTCACGAATATTCTTGCGTGGGACACGCCGAGAACCACCGCGGGCAGGAATAATCGCCGTGATGCGGAGATCTGAATTGTGTGGAATAGGCTCGTTTGCACTTGAAGATCCTTCGCGTACCACGAGCTGATCCGGAACAATGAACAGCGCTGTCGGAACACCTGCAGCATCAAGAATCGGGACCCCCGCAAATTGCCCAGAAGCTGCCGTTTTTTTCGCGTCATCAATATTTGTAACAGTGACTGGGTTGAGGTTGGCGACGGTCGAAACAGGCGCATCTTTGCGCACGCCCGCAAGAAAGGCGCGACAGGCATCGCCACTGGTAAGCACACCCATCAACCGACCTTGCTCACTGCACACAAGGCACATCCCAAACCGATTGCGACTCATCGTGTTCAGTGCTTCAGCCAGTGAAGCATGCTTAGAAACAATGAGATCCTCGAGTCTTTTTTTCATCAGTAAGCCATTTTTTTGTTAAGGAGACGGTCGTCGATCACAACAGATTGCAAACATTGAACAATCGCTTCGGATGCAGTTCCTGTACCGTAAGGATTGATTGCTTGGGCTGCATGTTGTTGAAAGGCATCGGATGCTGCTTCACGCATGGCCGCAACAATTTTTTCTGTTTCATACTCTGCATTGATCACGTTCTTTGATTGCGTTCGCCCTGCCTGGCGGCGTCCAAGATTAACCACCGCTGTGCCAAACGTCGGAGCCTCCATAATACCGCTGGATGAATTGCCCACCATAATATGCGCATTTTTCACAAGCCCAAGATAATCGGACCGTGGGAGATTGCGAAAAATTCGAATATTCGTGGGTGCATGCGCATCGATGGCTGCACGAACATCGGCAGATCCTGCATCCGCATTGGGATAAACCAAAATCGTCGGGGCACCATATTGAGCAATGGCTTCAAGCACAGCACGTGTATGCATCGTGGCATTTTTTTCTTCTTCGGTTACAGGATGCTGCACGCACAATACATAATTTTCGCGAACATCAATGCCGATGCGCGTGTGCAATTCTTCGGGTGTTGAAAAACCACTCATCAGCATTTCATCGACCAAGGGAGCACCGGTCACATGAATGCGCCATGGATCTTCGCCCATTTTTTGAACACGTTCGGCGAAATCATCGTTGGCTGCGAAGTGGATATGTGCAAGCTTGGTAATCGCATGCCGAACAATGCCATCCACGTTGCCTGACAACTCACCTGCTTGGATATGCGCAACGGCAATTCCCATATGAATGGCCGCCAATGCGCCAGCAAGTTGCTCCCCACGATCGCCCGCAAGAAGAAGTATATCAGGTGCAATGCGTTTGAGCGCACCAGGCAACTCCGTCAGTAAAATTCCGAGGGATTTAACCATGGTTTCACCAGTATAACCGTCGAGGGTCATGTAAAGCCGCTCGGCAATATCAAAACCATCACGCAAAATTTCGTTTTCGCTTTGCCCAAATTCAGGGAGCAAATGCATGTTGGTCACAAGCAGTGCGTAATCCAGTTCGGGTTGTGTGATGAGCTTACGTATGATGGGTCGAATGTAACCCCATTCACCCCGAGAGCCAGTAAGAAACGCTATCTTTCGTGGTCGAGATCTCAAACTGCTCTCCAACAACCTAGTTATGTTGGGCAGCCTGCCATACGCATTCGCGGCTCACAAATTTACGAACTTACCTTACGCGGTCAGACATCAAACATGCTGCATATTCATCATGAAAATTGAATCGATTAGCATTCTTTCGCCATTGCGTGTGCAGTTTCCTCCCGACTCCCACAAAAGCGTTGCGACGCGATCAAAAAAGACAATCAAATCCCAAACATCATGCGCGTCACGTGGCTTTTGTGGAAGGCGGGAGGAAACTGCACACGGATGGCGAGGCAGAGAGACACAGCGTGACAAACCAGTCCCCCGTGTAACATCAGTTACGAACACCGATTAAGCCGCAGGCTCGTTTTTGAGTTGCTCCCACGAAAGCAAAGTATTGACAGGGATCTCTTCGTTGGCGACGCAACCAATCACCGATGTCATTTCCACGGCGGGAATGCCAGTGCCTGGACGCTTGGTCCAAACCATGTCTGCCGTAATACGTGTGCCTTTTGCGATGGTTTTGATGGAAACCACACTGCGTCGCGCCCAGCTTCGAATGGGGGCTTCCGATTGATGCACCGATTTGTTGGCACTTCCTACGGCAAGCTCAATGCGTCTGATGGATGTGACAAGATTGTACAATTCAAACGCATCGATAGATACGGCCTGATCAGGTCCTGCAAGGCGTTTATCGACTGTAAAGTGCTTTTCAATCAACGATGCACCAAAACCGATGGCACCAATGGCCGTTGCGATGTCAGCGGTATGATCGGAATGACCAATCACAACATCATATCGTTTTTTCATCTCAGGGATCGCGCTGAGATGAACATCTTTGGGGTCCGTTGGATATGCCGATGTACAATGGAAAAGCGCAAATTGGGCTTTGAGTCTTTTAAGAAGATTGGCCGTTGTATCAATTTCATCCCACGATGACATGCCTGTTGAAAGAAGCATGGGCTTTTTAAATTGTGCGATGGCTTCAAGGGTTGGGGTATCGGTAAGCTCACCCGATCCTATTTTGTACGCTGCAACACCCAAGGTTTCGAGCTCACGCGCCGCGGCAAAGCTGAATGGTGTGCAAAGATACTGAATACCAACCTCTTCGCAATGTTGTTTGATCTTTGCATGCTGCTCAAGGGTAAGTGCATTGCGAATTAAAAAATCGTAAAGATGTTCATCAAAATTAGATGACATCGTCACGCCATCACGCAACATTTCTTCGTCCGGAAGGTGATGCTGAAACTTGATGGCGTCTGCACCCGCCAAACGTGCAAGTTTGATCATCTCAAAGGCACGGTCCATACTGCCAAAGTGGTTGTCGCAGGCTTCTGCGATAATATAGCAAGGTTCACCCGGTCCTATTTTTCGTCCAGCGATGGTGATGGTGTTCATACGTATTTGCCCCCAAGGGGCTTGATAGAATGCCACCGACGGGGCTGCAACTTCTTGTTAAGCGGTTTTGCGTGGTTTTGGGGCTTGCTTGATGCCCATTTCCCCCACAATCCTTAGCGCCTGCTTAAGCGTACTGACGCCAATCAGTGGGATCGCAGGATCAGCACCACGCCATCGATCGAGTTCAATTTGAGGCACAATGCAGCGATTGAATCCGAGACTTGCCACTTCATGGATGCGATCGTTGATGCGTGCAATCGCGCGAACTTCGCCGGTAAGACCAATTTCACCAATGGCGACCATGTCGGTGGGCAATTCGTGGTTGGATGCCGAAGATGCGAGCGCAAGCGCCACACCCAAATCAGCCGCAGGCTCATTGAGTCGAACACCACCGACAACATTCACGTAAACATCGAGCGATGCGAGATCCATGTCGGCCCGTGCAGCCAATACGGCACATAGCATAGCAACGCGCTGGGGATCGAAGCCACTGGTTGTACGCCGTGGTGTGCCCAAATGGCTGTGGGTCGCAAGGGCCTGTACTTCCAAGAGAAGAGGACGGGAACCCTCAAGGGACGTCACCACTGTCGCACCAGGGCCATTGGCACGTTGCGAAAGAAAAAGTTCGGAAGGATTGCTCACAGGGTGCAAACCTTCTTGCCGCATCTCAAAGACACCTATTTCTTGGATGGATCCAAAACGATTTTTGTGGGCACGAAGAATGCGGTAAGGCCCTGTGCGTTCACCCTCAAAATAGAGCACCGTATCGACCATATGCTCCATGACCTTGGGGCCTGCAATCGTGCCTTCCTTGGTCACGTGACCAACCACAAAAATCGTAACACCTTCTTTTTTGGACACTTCCATCAAATGTTGGGTCACCGCACGGATCTGCGAGACTGATCCTATGGCGCTTTCCAATTCGTCGATACCTACCGTTTGAATGGAATCCACCACCATGACCGTGGGATTGACCTCGGCCCGTGCACTGCGAATGGCATTCAAATTTGTGTGAGGCAGCAAATATAAATTTTCACTTTTAACATCCATACGATCAGCCCGCATTTTCACTTGCGATGCCGATTCTTCGCCGGTTACATACAAAACGCGTTCGCCATTTTGGGCCAGATTGCCAAGCGCTTGCAGCAGGAGTGTTGATTTACCGATCCCAGGATCGCCACCCACCAACGTGAGTCCACCCGGTACAAGCCCCCCTCCGAGGACACGATCAAATTCAGGAATGCCTGTGGTGATGCGTTTGCAATCATCGGCACTCACATCGGAAAGTCGCACAGGAGATGCGCTTCCTGAAAGACTTAAACCCGATCCCGACGAAGATCGCTCATGGATCTCTTCGACAAAGCTGTTCCATACGCCACATCCTGGGCATTTTCCCAACCATTTGGTTTCTTGATGCCCACAGCTTTGACAAACGAATAAATGCTTTGACTTGTTTTTTTTGATGGCCATGTTTTTTAGTGTTGCAAGGCGCGTACCATGTCACGTGCAATGACCATGCGCTGAATTTGCGACGTTCCTTCGTAGATCTGTAACAATTTGGCATCCCGCATGAGTTTTTCGACAACAAACTCGTTGGTGTATCCGTAGCCACCGAAGATCTGAACCGCATCGGTGGTCACTTTCATGGCAGCATCGGCGCTGTAGGCCTTGGCGCATGCCGAGTGCGTCCCACGAAAATTGCCTTTGTCGATTTCAGCTGCAGCATTATGGCAAAGCAAACGCGAAGCTTCGTAGGCAATTTGCATATCGGCCAGCATGTGCTGAATCATCTGATGCTGAATGATCGGCACACCAAATGTTTTGCGTTCCATCGCGTAACGCAAGGATTCGTCTTTCGCACGGCGGATCACGCCTGAAGCCGCAGCAGCAATCCATGGACGCGACCTGTCGAACGTTCGCATGGCGAGCACAAAGCCTTTTTCGGGACCTGCGAGCATATTGCTCACTGGCACTTCGGCGTCTTCAAACAACACGTCGCATGTGTGCGAGGCACGCTGTCCCATTTTGTGCACCAGACTGTCCCAACGTACCCCCGGATATGCAGCTTCGACCACAAACGCCGCAACGCCCTGATGGCCTTTGGTGCCTTCTTCGCGGGCAAACACCACATACCAGTCGGCCACATCGCCATTGGTGATCCAGCGTTTTTGGCCATTGAGAATATATTTGTCGCCTTGCTTCCGGTACTTGGTGGTTAGGGCGGCAACATCGGAACCTGCGTCAGGCTCAGAGCAGCAATAGGCTGCATAGAGAGGATCATTGACGAGCCTGCTCAGGTATTTTTTGGTGAGCTCTGGATGATTTGCGATGATCAAAGGCATGGCCGCAAGGCTGTTGCCCATGACCGATGTACTGATGCCGAGGCAGCCGTAATGGATTTCTTCTTGGATCAACACATCATCAACACATGAGAGCTCGGCCCCACCCACGGACTCGGGAAACTCAAGATTAACCAACCCGTTTTCCCACAGGGTTTTATACACCGCGTGGGGAAATTCGCCGCTTCGATCAAGCGCCATATCTACCCGAGGTTCGATAATGATCTCGCGGACCATCTTGCGAGCAGAATCGACCATCATTTTTTGTTCATCGGTGAGGGAATTTTCAAACACGTGAAGCCTCCAGGCATGAAGAACCCTGGGAGTTATAGCGCACTTTGGGAGTGAATGTCTTGTGTGTGGCAAACGAGATTTTAGAATTGCCACGCACTGATACGTTGGCGCGCTTGCTCTAAGGTGATTGTCCCAGCACATAGCTGCCGATGCAACCTGCGTTCCACCACATCTTTGGCATGGGCACCGTTTGGCCCCGCCCATGGTTGTGGATAAAGGTTTTCGATATCTTTAGGATGTCCGCCAAGCGAAAGACTTATGATGTGGTCTTCTTGGTAATCGAGGGTGGTTCCTGGAAGCCCCAATTCTTTCATTTGAAGCTTTTTGATTCTGTTGGTGTAGCTCCAGGAGGGGCGGATGGTATCTGTCCAATTTGGGACACAAACGGTGGTGTGTATATTGGATTGCCTTACGTTGCGATTGATCGTCCCCTGTGGGTAGGCGAAAGAAGCAGTCGGAAGAATAATAGCAATAAGCACGACAAACAGTTTCATGGGACCCCCCGTTTCTATCTCCAAATCAATGCTCTAAATCGGGGGGCATAATCAATAATAGATAATTAACATTATAATAACTTATGATTCTATCGTGAGCGTTTCGTTGATCTCAACCTTGGCTGCTTTGCGCAAGGATTTGATCCATTCTTCGGTCACTTGACGGCGCTTGTTCCACAAAGCGCGATCACGCAAGGTTTCAAGATCTTTCTTGAAATCGGCCTCAATGGGATGCTCACGATCTTTGCGAACGACCACGAACAAAGAACGGCCATATTTTTCAACCTTGGGGAGTATGGATTCGCCATCAGGCAGAGCGAACAAAGCATCACGCACAGCTGGCGCTTTTCCCAAAGGGCCAACAGTTTCGTCGCCACGGTGAATCGATGGGACTTCTGTACGAATAGGGCGTTTATGCGCAGGCTCTTGAGCTGCTTCGGCATCGGTAGCCGTTAATGTCTCAAGTGCTTGTCCCGATTTGAGGGCCGCAAGCAGGGATTCAGCTTTTTTGTGAGCCGCAACCTCACGAATTTCTTGGGTAATCATTTCTGAAGCAATCTCACGTTTCGACTCATCATATTCCCGTTGACGTGGCTGAACGATTTTATCCACACGCAACAGGTGAAGACCCATACGCGTTTTGACGAGAGCCGAAAGTTCACCTTCTTTAAGTGAAGCGACAGCAGCATCAAGGGCTGGGACCATCTCACCAGGCTTGAACGTTCCCAAAACACCGCCATTTTCTTTGGTTGCGGTGTCATCGGAATCCGTTTTTGCCAGATCTGCAAACTTTGCTCCGGCTTCAATTTTAATTTTAATTTCCACAAGAGATTTTTCTGCGGCTTTAAACGCTTCTTCAGGCGCATCGGCTGCGACACTTTTGAGGATCTGGCTCACCGTGACTGTTTTGGGAATACGGTACTTGAGTTTGTCAGCATCAAAGGTTTCTTTGATGCGCTTTTCGTGGGTGGTTAAAAAAGCGGTGATAGCAGCCTCATCTGGCCTCCCCGCTTCTTCGTCGGCTGGATCAAAGCGAACCACATTGGCCGATACACGGTCATGATCATAATTGTACTGATCGTGGATCTCGGCCTCGGTAATGGCAATGGGATCGGAAACCACACGACGCATTTTATCGGCGAGAAGTTGTTGGCGAACGGAATTTTCAAACTGTGCCACGTCTGTTTGGAACGTACGTTGGACCCATCGGCGATACACTTCAAACTCGACGCTGTCGACTTTGTAGCTCGCTTTAAGGTGCTTAAGCAGTTCTTCGTTGCTGACTTCCAGACCCCGCTTGGCGGCTTCTTCGGCCAATACTTTTTCATTGACCAGTTGGTCCATGATTTGCTCACGCAATTTCATGGTTTTTAACAATTCTGGAGTGAGCTCAATGCCTGAAGATTGGGCACTGCGGCGCATATACTCAAGCCGTTGACGGTATTCGGCCGTAAACAACTGCTGGGGAATGGCCTCACCATTCACCCGCGCCGCCCAGGTATGGGCTGGCCCCTCGCAATTGGTACCCGAGCCCGGCCCAAAGTTCACCGCGAACACAAAAATAATGGCCCCAAACATGAGGTACACGAGATACGACTGCGATTGCTTGCGCATGAAGTCCAGCATAGGGGGCGTATATCGCGCTGGGAGGTGTCCGGCAATGTGTTGTAAACAGGGCATAAAATGCGCTCGTTATCGCACTGTCATTTATCACAATTGATTGATTGTTGCAGATTTTGGCTCACATACCTCAGTGGCTGCATTAAGCCGTTTTTCAAGCCCGGCCGGACCCATTTCAATATTTTCCAGCATGGGTGTGATGTGCAACTTTCTTTACGCATCCCCAAAAATCAAATTAGAAGACGTGGGGGGGGGATATCATGAAGGCCGTAATTCTCTGTGGTGGTATGGGAACGCGAATCAAAGAAGTTGACGAAAATCTTCCCAAGCCTCTCCTCGACATTGGGGGAAACCCCATTTTGCTGCATATTATGAAATCATACGCAGCACATGGGATTACTGATTTTGTGCTATGCCTCGGATACAAAGGGCACGTGGTTCGAAATTATTTTCTGAACTATCGTTCGTTCAATCGCGACTGCACTATTTCGCTCAAAGAAGGAAATGTCCGTTTTCATGGACACGATGCCATTGAGGACTGGAACGTAACCCTTGCCGACACGGGAGAATCAACCCAAACGGGTGGTCGCATCTTTAAGATCCGAGACTATGTGGGGGATGAGACATTCCATCTCACTTATGGTGATGCAGTGTCAGATGTAGACATCAAAGCGCTTGGAAAACATCATGCCCAATCAGGTGCCATCGCAACAGTGACGGCGGTGAAGTCGGTAGGACGATTTGGCGAGCTGACCTGTCGACCTGATGGCATCGTTCAAACATTCTGTGAAAAACCAGCAGCATCCGCCGGCCGCATCAGTGGCGGTTTTTTTGTACTCGATGGCCAACGTTTGTGGTCGTATTTCGATAACAATCCCGATCTCGTGTTTGAATCAGGACCGCTGACAAAACTGGCGATGGATAGCAAGCTAACCGCTTATGCACATGATGGTTTTTGGCAATGCATGGACACCCCGCGTGAACACGAACTGCTCAATAAGCTTTGGAAAGAAAAGAAAGCACCATGGAAAACATGGTAAATACAACGAATAGGGATCCTCTTCAGGCTTTGTCCGGCCGTCGTTGCCTTGTTACAGGTCACACAGGCTTTAAGGGAAGCTGGCTTACGCTCTGCCTGCAACGACTGGGCGCTCAGGTATTTGGCTATGCATTAGAGCCGCCCACAATACCCAGTTTATTTTATGCTGCGCGGATCATCGATCGTTGTGCAGGGCATACCATTGGCGACATCCGGGACAAAGAAGCACTGCGAATGGCTGTAGAGATTGCACGGCCTGAAGTCGTGTTTCACCTTGCTGCACAAAGCCTCGTCGGTCATGGGTTAGCACATCCTAACGAAACGTTTGATGTCAACCTAATGGGGACCGTGACACTTTTAGATGCGCTCCGAAACTCTCCGGATCTTAAAGCCCTGGTGGTAATAACAACGGACAAGTGCTACCGACCGAATGGCGGCGAATATGCTTTTAGAGAGAGTGATCCACTTGGCGGCGAGGACCCTTATTCAGCAAGCAAAGCATGTACGGAGATTGCGGTAGAAGCATATCGCGCGTCCTATTTTCGTGAATCAGCGGCATCGATTACGACGGTGAGGGCTGGTAATGTGATCGGGGGCGGCGACTGGGCCACACATCGCCTGGTGCCGGACATGATCCGTTTTTTATCAGGAATTGATGCACACTTTAGTGTGCGCAATCCTGACGCGATTCGTCCATGGCAGCATGTATTGGATCCGCTCTATGGCTACATGCAACTAGCAAGTCAGATGCTGGAAGGAAATCCAAAGGCTGAGGGAGCATTTAACTTTGGTCCAGATCTGTTGTCGCATGTTGCAGTCAGAAATCTTGTTACTTCCGTGTTTTCACATTGGGGTCGAACGGATGCGAACACCTGGTTGGAAGACGCAGCAGCCAGTTTTAAAGAAACACAGATACTTCGGCTTGCTTCTCATAAAGTAAATTCGACCATCGGGTGGGTACCACGATGGGATCTGAAGCAAATGATAAGAAGAACATCAGATTGGTATCAATCCCATGCACAAGGGATGGATGCTACACTACTTTGTGAGGCAGATATTGCGGCGTATTTTGCAACGCATCCAGCTGCGTGTGAATTCAAAACAGCGGCCTAAAGCGTTAGTTTTTTATTTTGATTAGAAGTCAGCTTCATTCGCATACTATTGAACTTTTATTTCCTATTCCGAAATATGTGGAACCATCATGAAAATATTTGGCCACTTGAAATCAGATTTTTCCTATCCAATTTCCCTTCTCGGCATAGTCGCTCTTTACAATTTGACATTTTTCAGATCCTACGTCCCCCTCACTGAAGGATGGTTTAGCTCCTATGCTTGGTGGCTTAACGAAGGACACCCTATTTACTCAGGATTTCACTTTTTTTTAACTCCTCTTTACCCTGTTTTACTTGCGATCTTCACTCGAATTTTTGGGTATGAATTTATTTATTTAAGAATATTGGGAATTGCCATTATATGCATTTTCTCTCTTGGAATTTTTAAGGTCTTTTCTCTCTACTTTTCAAAAAGAATCAGTTTATTTGCTGCTATTGCAACCACTTTTTATTACCAATCAGGGGGCGCACATCTCACTTACGACTTTATACAAGTCATGAGTGCCTTTCGTATTTGGTGCCTCTACTTTCTGATTCGTTCTCTGGGTGAAACATCCCATCATGTAAAATCCTATTTCTCCCCTTCTTCAGGTTTCATGATTGCCGGTATACTTTCTGCGCTTGCGTTTTTGACAAAGCAAAGCAATGGCACGGTTTTATTTGGGTCAGATCTAGTTTTGATTTGCTTAGGATTTTTACTGTATAGGCGCGAGAACCCCTTAAAGCCGCTCATGTGGTACCTAGGTGGCTTCTCACTCATTGTGGGAATATGTCTTATTGTTATTGCCTGGAAATCGTCTATTCCCTACTTTATTAGAGACGCATTTCAGGCAGCTGCCCAAGCAAAAGGGACCTCATTAAAATTAATCCTTTTTCGTGGGCTCAGAACATTACTCTTCAATTCAATGACCCCAATTTTTTTAGGGTGGTGGTTAGTCTACTGTGGATCATGCGGATATATCGTCATGGAAGGCATGAAATCCCGTTTTCCAAGTTTATATAATAAGCTACATCCTGCTCTAAGTATCCCTCTTCCAAGCCCCACACTGATCGTTCTTTCTTTTATCGCGGTCATTTTTTTTCCAAATATAATTCCTATGCCTGTACTTATTAACCATCACGGCTTAATGATTATTTGCTTTTTCGTATCAGCTCTGGCTGCCATTCCCATTCAAAGCAATTCGAAGAATCAAATAACGCTTTTCCTTATCGCCCTTGGAAGTCTAGCATTTATGGCGGGCACAGGGACGTCCGCAGGTGTCTCGGAGGCTGGGGCATTTTTAGGATTTGGACTGACTATCTGTCTTTTAATGTATTTGAGTTCCTGGTTTTATATTGGCCAGGCAGTGACCATTATTTTCGTTTTTATTGCTTCTCTTCAGTTTGTTGAACTCAAGTTGAAAAGACCCTATTCTTGGTGGAATATTGAGGTGCCCGACTTAAGAAAAGGACATTATATCCAATCACAAGAACCTCTTCTTAAGGGTCTAAGAGTAGATTCTGAGACCGAAAAAATAATCTCACAAATAACCAGGATCATCAGAACCCATACACAACAGAATGACATCATTGTAGGTTTTCCAAATATTCCCATTTTTAATATCTTGACAGGCAGGCCATTTTTAGATCGCGCCATTGTTCATTGGTTTGATTTCCTACCAGATTCCTTAGCATTAGAAGAAGCACAGAGTATCCTTACATTAAAGCCCAAGGTATTTATTTATTATGATACCGGCGATGCCGTTTGGACTCGACATGAATCCCTTTTTCGAGGTGGACAACCTTCTGGACAGAGAAAAATTCTTTCAAATGCATTGCTTCTTTTTAAACAAGAAAACTATCAGAAAGAAATAATTCCTTACGGGGAACAGGCTAATTTTCATGTTTGGTACCGAACTGAATTCTAGACCGATTTCAGATCGACAAGATCCTGTTTTCGTGATCTGACCCTGCGCTGTTTTTTAGTTGACACCTACGCTGCTATTTTCATCTGTGCCTGTACTTTTTGTTGTTGCCAATAGTTTTCTTCAAATTCCATCGGTGACAAATCTGACATGCCTGGTTTCTTCGGTCCAAGAATTCCTAGAAAATGGCCTCTATGTTTAATGTCTTTGCCCCTTGCCGTTTAAATTAATGAGGCGTCAAGTATTTTAAGCTCGAATGTGGTCGAATAACATTATAATGTTGACGCCACTGCTCAATAACTGCCGCTGCTTCAACACGATTTCTGAAGCATTCTAAATTCAAGCACTCATCACGAAATTTCCCGTTGAAGCTTTCGTCCGCACCATTTTGCCATGGCTTGCCGGGCGCGATGTGCGCTGTTTCAATTCCGACCTGCGTAAGCCAGCGCAAGATGGCATTCGAAACAAATTCAGGTCCATTGTCTGAACGTAAATGCTTGGGGGCGCGATGAATACTGACGAGTCTTCCAAGCACATCGATAACCCTTGATGAGCGAATGCTACCCCCAACGTCAATGGCCAATGCTTCACGCGTCCATTCGTCTATGACTGTGAGGCACTTGATTTGCTGGCCAGTGGCGCATGTTTCGTAAACAAAATCGTATGCCCAGACATGATTACGAGCCATCGGTGGACTTGGGCGCGGTCGTTTTGCTGCAGCCCGGCGCCGCGGTCTTTTACGCGGCACCTGAAGGCCTGCCAAACGCTAAAGACGATGCGCTCGATTCGCACTCATAGACCACCCATCGCGCGCTAAAAACACTCGAATGCGCCGATAGCCGTAACGTGGGTACTGCGCCCGCAAGCGGGCGCATACGCTCCAACACAGCTATATCACGTGTGTGACGTGTCGGTGTGTAGTGCAGCGCTGAACGAGCGACATTGAACAAGCCACATGCGCGCCGCATCGATATGCCGCGAGACCGCGCGTATGCCACCTGCTTCCGCCGGGCGCACGCGCTCACCATTTTTTTGCGGCTATCTCCTTCATATCACCTCAATTTCGAGATCACGATCCACCAAGAGCTTCTTGAGTCGCTGATTCTCGATTTCAAGTGATTTCAGTCGCCGCGTTTCGTCAGCCGCCATGTTGCCGAAGCGCTGACGCCACGCATACAGGGTTGCTTCGCTGATGCTGTACTTTTTGGCGACCGATGACACATGGGTCTGCTCGACCTCTCGAAGCATTAGCACCATTTGCTCTTCGCTGAATCGACCCTTACGCATAACCTCTCCTTGCCCTTGGAAAGGCCATTTCTCAAGATTCACATGGTCCGAATTTTCCGGGGCAGGTCAGAGCCACAAGAGAGTGGAATGCCAGCGACTCGCTTCTTGAGACAAAGATCGTTTTATACGTATTCCTATTTTTCAAAATTTATTCTCTCACTCTCCACAACCACCGGCCTTCGCTGAAGATACGTATGAATTGAACCAATATATTCCCCAAGAATGCCCATGAATAAAAAGAGCATCCCGAAAATAAAAAACATGCTGATGATCAAGGGTGCCATTCCGAATGGAAAATAATCCCAGTAAATCATTTTCAACACAAAAAACACCATCGCAGCAATGATGCTTAAAAAACCTATGGCATAACCCGCAAAGGCGGCCAACCGAATTGGCACTTTGGAGTGACTCACAATTCCCAGCATTGCGATATCATACAATGTGTAGAAATTATTTTTTGAAATGCCACGCAATCGCCTGGGCTGTTCAAAAGGAATCGTTTTAATCTCATAGCCCAACTCACAAATCAGGCCACGCAAAAAAGGGTAGGGGTCGTCTATCTTCCTTAGGTGAGAAAGAACTTCTCGGTCGTATAGGCCAAAACCTGTTGCATCCTTAACAAGTGAGATGTCTGAGATCCCATCGAGAAAGCGATAATAGGTTTTGCGTAGGGCATGTACCCAAGCAACCCCTTGGCTAACAGGCTTGGTCGCCATGACCAGTTTGTAACCCTCTTCCCAGTACTGAATAAACTGGGGGATCATCTCCGGCGGATCTTGTAAATCAGATGCCAAGTAAATCGTTGCAGATCCGGACGATTGCAGGATCCCATAATAAGGCGAACGAATGTGGCCAAAATTGCGGGTGTTAATAATCACTTTAACCGTAGGATCTATCGCAGCCAGATGTTTCAATTTGGCCACCGTACTATCCTGCGAGTGGTTATCAATAAAAATTAACTCAAATTTGTATTTTGTTAGGTCGGCAATGGTTGCCTTGATCCGAGCATAGAGTTCGTCGATGTTATCTTCCTCGTTGTAGCAAGGCGTGACGATACTTAGAAGTAAGCGTTCTGACATTATTTTGCGCCGTTTTTAGGAGTTGCGATCGTCAACATGTTGCCCAGTTTAAGGCCCAGTGTGATCTGACCGAAACTCGGCACAGATTTGACTTTCAAGCCAAAAGCCCAAAGCAAGTGCTTAAGAAGAAAACTCGCCTGAAAATAATTGACCGTTTTTTTCTGCTGAACAACTTCAAATCCTGCCGCTTCCAGCACCACACGCATGCTTTTCTTGTTATAGAGTTGCGGATGCTGAAGGCAGAATGCTGGCCACCTCCACCCAATGAGACGCCGTAAAAGAGAAGATTCGTCATGAGTTACCAGCAGCAACTTAGCACCGGGCTGAAGCTTCTGCCTAAGTTCACGCAAGGTGGCTATAGGATCGAGGAGGTGATCTAAAACATGAATAAGCACTGCCGCCGATGCCGAATGATCAGGGACATGAGAGAATCCGAACATATCATGGATGATGTGAAATTTCCGCCCCTCAACGATTTTACTGAGCGCTGGCCCCACGTCACGGTTCGGCTCAAAGAGCCAGTATTCATTGTATGAGCCTTCACGTACGCAATTCTCGGTGAACAGACCAATATCCGGCCCCACCTCGATGAATCCACCTTCGAGACTGGAGCATTTTTTCAATGCATCGAAATAACCACGCTGCGTTCGGCGAAGTGCTTCCAATGGCACTTCCGCCATATTCGGTGGCATTTGGCCGTAGAGATGCTCCAACTGAGAAGCGTTGAAAAATGTCGGTGCGTAAAGAAGTCTGCAACCACGACAGCGTGTATAGGAGAAAAACACCTTGTCTTTAAAAAAACCGTTCCAATAAGGAACCAAGGTATCGAATTCAAGAGACTCTGCCGTCATTTCGGAATGCACAGTGTCTTGTGAAGCCGATTTTACGTCGCATACCGGACAGGCACGGTTGGAGAAACTGATTTCATTCATGAGCATGTCACTTTTGATGAAGAAAATGTAATACGACTGTGCCAAAAATAGCTGGTCACGATGACTAGAACGGCAAACAACGTCTGTGCCAAAACGGGATTCATACCTGCAAACTCCACGAGGGCCGGTAGTGCTGCAAGATTCACGAGGAAATACAGCACGTGAAACGTAAGAAACCCCCCGGACTCTCGTAGATAATTCCCTGAAGTTCTAAACACCAAAAATTTGTTGGTTAAAAAAGAGAATGCCACACAGAGCACTTGGCTGAGGACCAAGATTGTTAGGTAATGAAGCTTCAAGGGTTTCGTAAAAAAATAAAGTACAGGATAGGTTGTTAAACCTATGGCCGTGTTAAGCGCACCCGCCAAGAGAAATCTTATTTTTGTTTGATGCTCGCTTGCAAAATGTCTACAAACGCCCATGAAATTTCGCCATCGCCCCATCACTAATCCTCGATCATGTCTATCAGCATGTTCTCTCGCAACTCTTCCCGAGAAAGAAATGGTGACAAATCTTCAAGGGGTGGGGAAGTAATGCGTCCATCCGGCCACTGCTTGGCCCCAAGCTTCGGTGCAAAGGACAGATTTTCGTCCAACATCACTTCACATACTGCCGGACCACTCACCGCCAGGGTGCCAGCAATGGCCTGAGCCATGTCTTCATGATTCGCACAACGACGGAAAGGCAAACCGAAACCTTCACTGAGGCGAGCAAAGTCAGGGAACGTCACGCCGCTCTTGGGGCCACCGCCCACTTCTACACCGCCAAAGAAATTGCGATGTGTCTGAAAAATGGAAACGTAACCACTGTTATTGAGAATGAAGATCTTAATCGGCAGATGGTTACCCACGATGGTTTGAAGTTCCTGAAGATTCATCATGATGCTGCCATCACCGGCAAGACAAACGATAGGCTTATTGCCCGAACCCTTGCATGCACCAATCGCTCCCGGCAGATCATATCCCATGGTTGCACATCCGGAATTTGTCCATAGGCGCTGGCCATGTTTTATTTCAGCCGTCTGAAAACTGACGACACACGCGGAGCCATTCGCCGATACAACGATTTGATCTTCTTCGAGTTGCCCAAACAGAGTTTTCATAAAGCAGTAAGGATTAACCCGATCATTGTTCCAATACTCTGGTAAAACCACCGGAAATCGACGCTGCCGTTCTTTGCACCATGCCATCCATGATTGTTGATCCTGCGTAGGACCATCATAGGCCTGATTCGCAAGTACTGGCAGGAGATCGGCAAGATTTGCGAGTACAGGCATATCCGCCTTGACGGTGGGCTTGCGCATTTCGTTCTCGTCGATATCCACCCAGATCTTGTAGGCTTCACGTGCGAACGATTTCCAATTGTAGCTTACTTGACGAATGTTAAGTCGGCTGCCCAGGATAAGCAGAAGATCAGCATTTTGCACGGTAAAGTTACCAGCGCGATCCCCTATGGTGCCAGGACGCCCTGCATAGTTTGGGTGTGCATCCCAAAGCACGTCATGGGCATTCCAACCCGTAACAACCGGTATACCAAGCTTGTCCACCAAACGAATAAAGGCTTCGTGCTGGCCACTCAGGCGCACGCCACCGCCAGCGAATATAACGGGGCGTTTGGCTGTCGCTACTTTATCGAGAATAGCAGCGCTCGTTGCAGAGAGATCAGTGCGCTTCCAAGGCTCTTCAAGCTCTGCAGGATCGAACCCAGGCAAAGACTCAGGATCGATCTGTGCACCTTGGACATTCAATGGAATATCCAACCAACAAGGACCTGGACGTCCCGACGTAGCCAGATACATGGCTTTTTCCAAGTGGTAACGAATGGTTTGAGGATCGGTCACCATGACGCAGTATTTCGTGATCGGACGCACCAATTCTTCGATGTCGAGTTCCTGATCACCATACTGACGAAGAGGAAGACCGGTGCTGCGTACCGTTGTTTCCCATTTTACTTGACCAGACAGCACCAACATTCCAATCGAATCAACAAAAGCACCGTAAACCCCGGTGATGGCATTGGTGCCGCCTGGTCCGGAAGTAATATTGACCACGGGCAAGCGGTTGGTGAGGCGATAGTAAGCTTCTGCTGCAATAGAACACGCCTGCTCATGATGGTTGAATATGCACTCAAGTTCTTTGTGGGTGCCAAGGGAGTGATTGAGGTGCATCGCACCACCACCGGTCACCATGAACACATGGCGGATCCCGTGTTCAACAACTTTTTGAGCAACATAGTCTGACAACTTCATGTTTTTTTCCCCATCCAACCATTCCACATTGCCGTTCTGGATATTGCATCGTCTAAGGAAACGGTTTTGTGCAATCCAAGATCTTTACCGATAAGAGAAGTATCCGGTACGTACCGACCAGGATTCCAGCCCGTATCTTGGGCGCCTAAAACTTGGTGATCCCCATTTCCAAGCACATGAGAAATTTTTTGGGCCAAATCACGAATAGAGATCGATTGATCAGATCCCACATTGTAAGGCTTGCCTGATTGCGCCCTCACCAGCATATGCCAAAGCCAAACCGTCAGATCAGATGCGTAAAGATAAGATCGACAGGGCAGGCCATTGCCATTCACGATCACAGGCTCGCCTTGCATGGCGTTGCGAATAAAATTTCCTGCCGCAAAATGAATGTCCAAAGATAAATACGGACCAAGCAAGGCAAAAATACGGGCAATCGCAATCTGAGTACCAAACTGTTTGGCATAAATCGCACACAACATTTCAGCCGCACGCTTGCCCTCTGCGTAGGCCGCACGTGGATCGGTACAACTGGGGGCACCTATCCAGTCCTCTGCGACCCGCTCCATTTCCCAGGGCTGCTGACCATACACTGCACCAGAACTTAAGAAGAGCGTACGATCCACTTTTTTTTCCACAGCGAAATCCAAAGCCATACGCGTCCCTTGGATGACAGTGTCGAACATGCGTCGTGGATTTGTTTCATTGAGGTGGGCACTCGCATCCGTGGCGGCATGAATAAGATGCGTAAACTCACCCTTCGGCATCTCAAAATTACAAACATCACCTGCGATAAAATGGAACCCGGGATAATCGGCCAGGTGGGGCGCCTTACAACGAAATACTTGGGGATCCCGTGTCAGGATGGTGGCATGCACACCAAGGTCAAGACGATTGTTAACATAGCGCAAACTTTCCAGAAGCCAACAACCGATAAAACCAGTACCTCCCGTAATAAACAGGCGCGCTCCACGCAATGCCGGCCAAAGAGAAGCCGTCTTCTCAAACACATCGTTAAGATCGTTGCTAAAGGACCAATATGCCGCATGAGAGCTTTCACCGCGTAATGGCTGGATAGACTCTTCCTGGAGCATTGATTCGCTTATTACTCGAACGTGTCATACATTACCAAAATCGTGCGAATGCAAAATATCGCTCATTCACAGACTTCGATTGCGCTATTGAGCCGTTTTTCAAGACCTTCTGCACCCATTTCAATATTCTGTAACATGGGCGTTCCAAATGCATACATTGCAAACAAAGATGATTCGCTCAATTTCGGTAGCGGAATATCCCTTGAATGTGGGTATTCTTTGCGCACCAAATAGTGTGTCCATCCCAGTTGTTTTGCGTAGCACAAGATAGAATCGTCCCAAAGTGTGGCACCTAGTACTCTTTCTTGAAGTGCGACAGCATGATCAACCGCCGGAGAGTTACCCGTCGCGTTACTTGCAAACATGGCATGCCCATAGATGCTGGTAGGCTCTTCAAAAGATAACTTGCGCTTGGTCTTGTATGGCCTTTGGAGACTGTTGGATACTATAAGGCTTCCCTCGTATGGGATCACAGAAAGTACCGTTGCCAGTTTTGTTTCGAAACGAAATAGGGTTGTTCTCAATGGTTTTTGTGATGCGTATACACGGAAATGTGCTCGCAAGGACAATACAGCCATACATATCGCCAGTATTTTGAACAAGCCGATAGCGTAAGGTTGCAATCTATTCTTGGATAGTGTGAGACGTTCGATGCATAATGCAACATAAAGCGGCCACCCAATACGAAAGGCCGGAAGTGATGCTTGCAAGATATTGTAATCAGAGATCGGGATCTCAGCGCCATAATCCATGAAAATGAACATGTTAGGGAAAAGCATAGGAAATGCCAGGAGGCTGAGAATTAACGCACGCTGGGATTCTTTCGTGCGCCAGCGCTTGATGACCAAATCCAGCACGACAACGCCTAAGAAAGCGTAGCTGACCATCAAAGCCAATATGCGTGGCGAGGTAAACGGCGCAAAGGATCGCAGATGGTATCCTAAATACAGTTCTAGGTGTATGTCACCTCTTTGACTTGAGGATGTGAGCCATATTGTCGCAATCGCGGTCCCGATCGACACCATGAGAGGCCATGCACTCGCAAAGCGTGGTATCGTGGTTGAATACCTTTTGCTATACCAATAAAGAAGCGACCAAGCTCCAACAGCAGCACCCATCCCAGGAAATTGAGGCTGTTTCGCCAGTGCAATTCCAAAAAGAAAAAAAGATAAACGGCCCAGGCACACCCATTGTTCACGTGCTTTCTTTTCCGTTTGAAAACAATCAATGGTGAGAACAACCACCATACAAAGAAACAAACCATACATAGTGACAGGTGCATGATACTGGACCCACAATGGAGATATTGTCGGTCCGAAGGCATCGTGATTGGAACTAAACAAATCGATGACTACATTTTTAATTTCGCTCAATCTTTCCATCGGGAGTAGCCACCCGATGAGAGGTACACACCATCGCATGCGATCACTTATTTTCCAGCGCTCCAGAATGACATAGAGAACAGCGGCTGATGCAAATATGGTAGTATACACAGAGGTCATCAAATACACCGTTCGAGGTGCTGCCTGAGTCATTTGTGCAATCGTGACTGCCCAAATTTGAACCAAGAAATGTCCCTCATTAAGAAACCCCTGATTGACGAGGGACTTGGGCGGGTAACCTGTGTTGTGTAAGAAAGACAGCCCTTGTTGGAGATGCGTGATATTGTCTCCCGTTTTAAGCGGATAGTGGGTAAGCGCTGGAGCACCTTCCATGGATGCGTAAATATATCCCGCGAACGCGACCAAACACGTGAACGCATACAATGCATCCCATGGCGTAATATTGATCCGGTTCGTTATGTTAAACGGACGAGATAAAGCGAGAGCCACACCTACGACAGTCAGTGCTGTCGCTGCGTGGCCTATTTCAATGCCAAACTTTGCGCATACAATAGCCAGCCCGCCCATGGGCAAAACGCCAAGGCCGAGAGAGACCATCGCTTTTACGAAGCTTAGGTCTTCCTGCCAACCCATGAACCAAGCACTCGGCACCAGCATACCAAACATCATGACCAGGAAAAGTTTGCAAGCGACGAGAACGCCTGTACCTGATGCAATGGATGTCGACCCGGCAAGAAATAAAACCACTGCGATTGCCATGGTCATGACTGCGTTCTAAATGCGCAGCATAGCAAAAAAATTGCTAAAAATTGCTCCTTCAAATTTTTTTATTTTTGGCTGAAAAATGAGGATGATTCGAGAGAATCAAAACGCTTAAAGGTTGGTTTGACGATGTCACTATTGAGTATCGTGCTAAATTTAGAAGCCCCGATGGCATTGAGATGATCGACCATATATGTGAAGTCTTCAAGGGCAAATCGCGGATCATCGGAATAATCGTGAAACTCAATCTGATGTTTTTCAGCGAAATCACCCAATGATTTTTTAAATAGAGCATAAAGATCTGGATTTAAATTTTCGCGATAAGAGCCATGAGTCGGCATCTCGATTATGATTGGCATAATCCCACGTGCTTTTGTGGCGACGATAATCTTTTTCCAGTATTCGAGATTCTTTGTATAGAGATTGCTTTGCGTCATACTGTGTGCCTTGGCTGCATCCGGCCCCACATTCGCTTTAAGTGATCCGAATTCACGCCCGCCATCAAACCAGCCACTGGGTTGTGGCTCATTATCTACCTTGGTGTTAAAACGATCCAGGACATATCGGTAGACGTTGTCGCCAAAGAGAGCGATCTTGCTGAAATTCTTGGCGTCGAAGAGATATCCCCAATGCATCAACTGCTCAGCGGATGGCTCAAGACGAAGTCCATAATACTGGCTGTAAAAATACATTCGAAAATCTTGTGATGAGGTGGGTCCAAGTTCGGTGCCCATCGTATAGAAAATGGCTGGAAGAATGATGATCTTTAGGTTCGGCATTCGTGGCATATATTTCATCGCCAATGCTTGGTCGTAATACATGCTCTGGGCGAGGTTTGCGAGATTGTAACCTTTTCTTTCGAAGCGATCGGGATTGATTCCATAGTATGCATTTGAAGAACCAAGGGTCAGAATTTCAATTTCAGAAAGTTGATTTTCTAAAGCAATTCGCTTGGTAAAATAACTTGTGTTCATCGAATATAGATGGAATTCAAGAATGCCAAGTATGACTGCGGCTGGCAGTAACAATAATACGATTTTGTAAACAAGTGCTCTTTGCATGGTCATCCGGTTCCGTTAAAATTGAAAGTAGATGAAGTCTTGCTTCTTGAACCAAATCCCGAAGAGCACGAGTGCAAATACCGACCCCTGATAGATTGGCCAGCGGACCCACCACGGACGATCTGCAATGATGACATCGAAGTTGAGCCGTGGTTTGAGCATCATGAAAAACTCAAGCCCCAAAAGCGCAGACATTAGGCCAAGGCAAAAATAGAAGTCAGTTCTTGCGCTTAAAAATTCATGGGCCTTACGTAGAGACAAAAATTGATAGGCATTTTGATTGGGTTTAAATAGATGCGTAAGAATGTAGGACGCATCGCCCAAGGTTTTCGCGCGAAAAAAAATATAAGTGAGGCTCACAAAGCAAAACGTGAATGCGATGCTTAAGCCGTCAAAGAGTGCGGATGGTAGGACCTTTGCCAATTTTTTCCGAGGCTTGGCCCAGAGCATCTCGAGCGAGAGAGCCGTACCATGCAAGAGACCCCAAAATACAAAATTCCAACTTGCGCCGTGCCACAGGCCGCTGATGAGAAAAGTCGTCATCAGTGCGACAATGATCCCTGTCTTCCCCCAATCGCGCAAATGCAGCGAAATAGGCTCGTAGATATAATCACGCAACCAGGTTGAGAGAGATATATGCCAACGCTTCCAGAACTCGGCGAGAGTTTTGGAAGTGTAAGGTCGGTCGAAATTTTTCATGAGTGTAAAACCCATGGTTCGGGCTGTGCCAATCGCGATGTCAGAATAGCCTGAGAAATCACAATAGATTTGCACTGTAAAAAATGCTGTTGCTAACAAAAGTGGTAGACCGGCAAAAGTTCCCGGTTTATCGAAAATGGGATTCACAAATTGTGCCAGACGATCGGCGATCACAACCTTCTTGAAAAGTCCCCAAGCGATGAGTCTGAGGCCGCTCGTGAACATCTGGTAATTAAAATCGTGCTTTTCATGAAACTGATGCAAAAGATTTTGAGGTCTTTCAATCGGTCCGGCAACAAGCTGTGGATAGAACATCACATAGAGTGCGTAGATACCGAAATGTCGTTCAGGCTTAAAATTCCCGCGATAGACTTCAATGACGTAGCTCAAGCTCTGGAAGGTATGAAATGAAAGCCCAATGGGAAGAATAATTTCGAGTACTGGGAGGGAGTAGTTCCAATGCAGAAGCTTGGCCACGTCATTAACGTTTAAAACAAAGAAATTAAAATACTTGAAGAAAAAGAGAATCAAACACGTAACAACAATGCTGACGAAGAAAAGCAACTGACGCACGCGTCCATGAGTTTTAACGATCCACAGGGCTGCAAAGTAATCAACGATTATGGTGGCAGCCAGAATCAAAATGTATTTCGGCACGAACGACATATAAAAAAAGCAACTCGCACTGAGCAGGATCGGCCAACGAAAGCGATGCGGTACCGCAAAGTAAAGTATCGTGACGATGGGAAAAAAAACGCAGAACGCCCAGGAATTAAATAACATCAGCGCCTCCGTTCATGATGATGTTGGCGCCATTGATGTGTGGACTTGCACGAACTAGAAATTCGATCGTGTCGGCCACCTCTTGTGGGGTGATCAGGGCTTTTAAGGGATGCGCTTCGATCATCTCGGCGATGACTCGTTCGTCGACATCAGATGTCAGCTGAGTTTGCATTAAAGAAGGGGATACGCAGCATGAGGTGATATTGTGGCGCGCATTCTCCACGCACCAAGATTTACTCATTGAGGCCAAATAGGCCTTGTTGGCGACGTACTCGGCAAGACCCGTCGGTGGTCGGTTAATCAAGTAAGACGTCAGCACGTTGATTATTTTTCCTGATTTTTTCTTACGAAAAGCCAAAATGGCCTGCTGCGTGATCTGCACTGTCGGCAGAACATTATGAACAAAGCTGGTTTGAAATGCGGCAGGTTCAGTTTTGTGAAAATGCTTGGTTATCAAGCCTGTCCACGCATTATTGATCAGTACATCAAGTCCTAGATCGGGGATCTGCATAAGGAGAAGATGGAGACTTTCTGGGTCTGTAAAGTCACAGTGCAAAGCTTTGGCTTGAGGGAACTCATGTTCAATTCGTGTCGCAGCTTCAAGGGAACGATTGTAGGTGAAAAATACCCGGTTGTCAGATGAGCGCACGAGACTTCTCGTGATCGCTTCACCAAGACTGGAAGCTCCCCCAGTAATGAGTATTCTTCTCGAGTACATTATGAAAGAACTCCCACTTGCAGTCGCCCTTTGGCAACGTTGGTTCCGCTTTCATTTTGAAATTGAAATTTAAACTCCAGTGCACCGACAGAATCGAAGATACCTGAAATTTCGGCTTGTAGCTTCAGCCGGTCGCCCATGTAGACCGGTTTTGCAAATTTGATTTCTTGTGAATGGATAATAACATTGCGGATCGGAAGGCATTCTCCGACGAAATAGGACAGGAAACCGTTGAGAATATTTCCATGCATGACTTCGCTTTGAAATCCCTTGGCTCTTGCGAACGCGCCATCCGTGTGAAGTTCATTGCGATCGCGGAATATTTCGATAAAGCCGTGATAGACGACTTTGGTGATTTCGAAGTCCTGCGTAAATCGATCACCTAGCTTCATTTTCGTCGTCCAGTCATGCGCTGATCGCTCTGAGCGAATTTGCGAGTGCATCGCACATTTCACCGACATTTTTCCAAGATCGGATCTCTTGTGAAGTAAATTTCACTTTGAAATGTTTCTCAATTCCAACCACAAGCTGAATGTGATTGAGTGAGTCCCAATCCTCAACGTCTGCTGCGGTTGTCTCGCGTGATAATACGATGGCCTCATTGTCGAGGACATCAATGAAAATTTTGTTCACGTCCTGCATCACTTGTTCGCTATTCATTAGAGACTCCCAGAATATTCGATAAAGGTAGCACGGGCCTGGCTTTGCGGCACATCAAGAATCCATCTTCCATCTGCCATGGGGGTAAAGTCGAGCTTGAGGTAGTGATCTTTCACCAAAGCATTTTTTGGCGTTGGAAGATATTCTCCGATGATTTCGTTGAACCCAATCTCTTTCGCTGCCTGTATTATTTTATTGAGCACCAGACATTCAACGCCGCGCTTAAGAACTCGGCAGCTCATGATCCAAGTATCAATAAAAAGACTTTTCTCAATTTTTTTGAGAATTACGGCGCTGATCAATCCATGGTCGCCAAACTTGTCTTTGAGGCTAAACGATCCATGGAAATACTCATTTGATTTAGCCACTTTCCTGACTTCGTCTTCTGAATACCTGACCGTACGCAAATTGAATTGGTTAGATCTTTGAATCAGTTGAGCGACACGTGGAATATCAAAATCAAGAAATGGCTTGATTGTGCAGGTCATGTTGAGACTTTTTAAAAAATCATTTTCGTTCGTAAACGACTTTTGAAGTACAACACGTTTGGCTTCTTCGTGAAATTGTCGGGTCCGATGTTCATCCTCATCAGTGAATGATGCCGTTTCAAAGAGGTTGAGACTTCGGAGAAACGGCATGTATTCAGCCGGATCTTCGGGGAGCTCGGGCACAGTGACGTCAGGCAGGTGTTCCCGAACGACGTTTCTTTCAAATGGATTGTCGTCGACAAAGACCATCGAATCATAGCCGATGTTGAGAAAATTTTTGATAGAGTTGATATTGTCAACTTTGCTGTCCCAGTTGGCCACGAAGATGGATATATCCTCTAAGCGCAAAACCATATCGGGATGTTTTTCAAACGGTTCTTTGGCGATTTCTTCATTGTTCTTGCTGCAGACGGCGAGCAGGATGCCGCGTTCTTTGAGTTGCTTGGCCCAGGCTTGAAGTTCAGAAAAGGCTTTGCCCATGCCGAGATCGCCAATTTCAATGGATTGGATCCCATCATCACCAATGATTCCACCCCAAATCGTATTGTCCAGATCGAGAATCAGACATTTTTTAAAGACGCCGCTATTGGCCAGCATGATATCGAGAATGCTTTTGGCAAGGGAAGGGATGAAATCCAGGCTAAAAACCATATCAGCTTCGATATAATTTCTCATATCAAAAACGTGATTTATTCCGAAGCGGTTTTGAAGAAGCGAGACATCGCAAATAAAGAGATTCTTCGTTTCGCGGGCCAGCTCCATGAGCTCAAAATTGAGTTTACGCAATTGATAGATGAATGATGTCGAAGTCTTGTTTGAGAAATTCCCAAAAACCGAGTCGTCCAGTTCTGGAAAGTTAAAGCAAATAACTTTTGCTCGTAAACCCTTGTCGCGCATGATTTCGAGCCAGTCAGAAACTTTATTTTTCTGATTCTCGGCGAAACTCGTCTTCCCTGCCTTATCCTCTTGGTAGAATGATTTTAAAAGTTTGGTTGTACTTTGAAATAAGACCAAAAATTCCGGGTCAAACTGATAGAGCTCAGAAGAGTTATCGGTGATCTGCTGTTCTATCTGATTGTAATCGGCCTCAAAAATTTCAAGGTTCTGACCCACTTCATAGCCATAGCCGCGCAGCGCTTGATTAAGAAACTGCGTTGAACTATCACCCAAGAGAGCAACGCGTGTTTTCTTGAGGCCAGAAAAATCTTTTTTGAGATTTTTTTTAAGCTCAAAGAATCGCATGTCTATTAACTACCCAGTTGATAATTTCTTGGCCGATTGCTAAGCAACATGCCGCGTAACATTGGTTTTCAATAAATTCCAACGGGCTTCAAGCATCTCAATTCGTTTATTATCCTCCCGCTCGATCAACCCATAGTACTCACGTTTATTCAAAAGCCACAAAAGTTCGAAGTGCACAGCAAGCAGGAGTCCTTGCTCTAAATTTTTGATATCGAGCGCGTTGCTTGAAAAAATCACTTTGCGTGTCTCGAAGCGGGTGAGATGAACACTCTCCATTTTTCGAAGTGCAGGGAGCGCATCAATTCCCACGCCTCCGCCCACAACATAATCAAAGTTCTTTGCCTTGCATGCCTTCGCCACATTTAACACATAATTGGTAATAGGATCCGTATTGATTGCTTCACGTGTCAAATTATGGGAGAGCGAAAAATCCACACGACCAAAGACCACACCATCCACGCCATCTGGACGTGAAGCTTCTGCCATCAACGCATCCAATTGATTGTAGGCATTAATCGTTTCTAGATTAAAGAGGAACTGGGTATCCTCCCGCTCCTCAGCCGAGTAAACTTTATTTTTTGCATCAATAAATTTTGATAGTGCGTAGGGAGATTCAATCATAGGCGCGATAATGTATTCGACACCAAGCTGCTTGCTTTCGAGCAAATCACGAACAGCCTCGCATCCCCCGATTTTCAGGCCAACATTAAGCCCTGCTTTTCTCGAAATTTCATTTAAGCGAAGAAATTCTTCAATGCGCGTTCCTTCTGCTTCAAACTCAGCCTTAACCCCATCATAGCCGTATTCTTCTTTGCCTCTTCGAAGAATATTCAGCATGTCTCTTTCATATTTGTTCACAGCAACCCCCCCATAATACAGTGTCCAGTCTGTTTTAGGAGAAAGAGCGGAAAAGTCTATTTTATCGCCAGATAATTTTTTATTAAGGTAGGGTCGGCAAGCCGATGAATAGCGGCACGGAAAGCCGCTTTAATCGCTGAGCGTCCTTCTTCGGTACGCGCAATTGACACAAGCTCAAGGGAACCATCACCTTTAGGTATTACGATACGATATTGATCTGCGTGGTGCTTTTTGTCGTTGTCGAATTTTTCCATAAAGACGTCAATATCCAATCTACGCAATTCTTCGGCAAGCGGTGGCAACTCTCTCAGCAGTTGTTCTATATGAGTAGTAAGTTGCAGAACACATTCGGATCCCGTGGCAGTTAGAAATCCACGTTGTTTGGCATACTCATGCGCCACCACCATACCTACGCCAACAGCAACGCCATGGGTAATTCTGAATTCTGTTGCAGACTCAATCGCATGGCCAAAAGTATGACCAAAATTGAGCAATAAACGTTCCTTTTTGTCAAACTCGTCAATCTCAATAAACCACTGCTTGGCTTTAATACTACGAACGATAATTCGCTCGGCTTGAAGTGCTGACATCTTAATGGCAGGCGATTCAGCCAAATAAAGATCATACTCGTGAGAAGAACGTGCATAGCAAATTTTGGCTGCCTCACAAAGACCGCCAACGATCTGTTCTGCGTTAAGGCTACGCAAGAAATCCAGATCAATCATCACTTCGGCAGGCGGGTAAAAATTGCCGACCAGATTTTTATAACTGTACACATTGATTGATGATTTACCGCCCACGCATGAGTCAACCATACTAAGCAGCGTTGTCGGAAAATAGGTCCAAGCAATGCCACGCATGTAAATAGAGGCAACGAAGGTCGCAATATCTTGGATAACTCCACCGCCAAGAGCCAGAAGATGCGTGCGGCGATGTGCACCCAATTCACGAAGTTTTGCAATGATTGGCGCGATTTGCTCAAGCGACTTGCTGCCCTCAAGCGCAGGGACAGCAATCACCTTTCCAATACCTGTTGGCAATATGCCCGAAAAATACGCATCCGTTAAAATGACCACGTCTTCACGTGCCCGCAATGCTTCAGTCAGAAGACCTCTTCCAGTAGACACGCGGTAGCAACCTGAAGAAGTGCTAATGTCAAAGGATTCGGGCATAGGAAAAACCTCTATCGGCAGCAATGAATTGACCTGTAATGCCTGTGTTCTCCGCAGAACACAGAAATCCAACCATGTTACTTACATCTTCAAGTGTGGGCAGCTTCCCCAGTGGCGTAAGCGCCTCCAGATTAGACACCTGTTCCATGCTCAGATTTGCATGCGTCATAGGCGTATCCAGTGCGCCAGGAAGAACGGCATTCACCAAATGTCCTTCCCTGCCAAGATCAATGGCAAGCGACTGAACCAGGCCTTGTAAAGCAGACTTGCTCACGGTGTATGAGAGTTTGTTTTGACGGGCAATATTTTGCCAGATGGAACTGATGACACAAAGTCGAGATGGCGCGGCTAGCGAGCCATGTGCAAGTAATGCGTGCAGTGTCTTCATAATATACACCACATTGACACGATAAATGTCTTCGTGTGATGCCACATCAAACGTATGAATGTTATCATTTAAATTTTGGCCTTGTGCCCATACGATGGCATTGAACGGCTGACATATTTCATTGGGTATTCCTTTATTTTCCGAAAAAGGATCCCACGATATCCAGTCCCCCCCCGATTTGGCATCCATCGGAGAAATAGATCGGGCAATCGCCGTGACTTCCCAATCGTGAACAAGAAACCACTTGGCAAGTGCTTTGCCTATTGATCCAGATGCACCAAATATAAGTGATCTTTTCTTTCCGTTCATTCAAATACCATAACCGTCAATCTATTGCTGACACCTGCTCACTGCAAACAAATCTCGCCCGCGTACAGTATGGCTTCCTGATTGTCATGATGTCCTCCTGTGTGAGATGCGTAGATCAATGATTGACGTCATGTGTTTGGGGAAGTCATACGACGGAACACCGGCGCTTACAGACGTAAGTTTTAGTTTGCGTCCGGGCGAGCGTGTTGGGCTTGTAGGGGTCAACGGCGCAGGGAAGACAACGCTGCTACGTATACTTGCGGGCGCAAGCATGCCCACGTCAGGAAGCGTCACCGTCTTTGGTGCGGATATCTCGCGCGATAGAGAACACGTTGCAGGCATGGTGGGTTTTTTGCCTGAAGTACCTCCCCTGTACCCTGATTTAACCGTTCGTGAATTTCTTCAATACGTGCTTGCGCTTCGTGGGATCGAAACCACAGGGACACTCATTGATGTGGCACTTCATGCCGTTGATATGATACCCGCATCCAACAAACGCATCGGTACACTCTCCTTGGGACAACGAAAACGCGTCGGCATTGCACAAGCTTTTGTGCATCGTCCCAAATTGCTTTTGCTTGATGAACCGGGTTCAGGGCTTGATCCTATTCAGCTCGACCATTTGCGCACGATGTTACGACGATTGCATGGCATCACTATGCTCATATCGAGCCATTTGCTCGGCGAGGTCCAAGAAACCTGCGATCGTGTTTTACTGCTCCACGAAGGACGCCTGGTTGAAGATATTTCATTGCATGATATGCGTCAGCGGTGTCTGATGATGCTGGATGTTGTCTCGTCCTGCGATGCAGCCATCGACGTGTTGCGCGCAATCCCTGAATGCCATGTGCTGTCGATCATGAACAAATCGCGTGCTACATCTGAAATACGGATTGTGATCCCCAAAAAAATGCGCACAGCATTGTTGCAACATTTGATAACATCCGGTGTTGTTTTAGAAGGCTATCGTGCCGATCCCACCGAATTGGGGGACCGTTTGCGCGATGTCGCCAAGGGGAGAATGCCTGCATGCGCGTAGTTCGTGCGATTTGTGAACGTGAACTCTGGGGTTACCTGCGCACGCCCATGGGATATGGGGTGATGCTGACGGTCCTTTTGATAGACGGTATTTTATTCAATGTTTGGGCCATTGGTGATGGGCATCGGCGATCGGCAGAAGCACTCGAAGTCTTTTTCTTTGTGGCCAGCGGCCCCACAGTTGTTGCCTCCGTGCTTTTGGCCATGCATTTGATCGCCGATGAGCGTCAGCGCGGTACCCTTATTATTTTAGAAACCGCCCCACTTTCAGGATGGCAAATTGTGGGTGGTAAATTCCTCGCAGCGTTAACCATATTGGGAATTATTCATTTGCTCTCCATCACGATGCCAGCGCTTATCTATGCGTATGGCCGTGTATCCATCATGCATATCGTCATGGGCTATCTTGGACTTACGCTGCTAGGCGCTGCCACTTTGGCCATTGCGCTTTGCGCTTCGGCATTTGCACAAACATCCTTGATTGCAGCCATTACCGGTGGCGCACTCGTGGTGGTCCTTGTCTGTTTGCATGGCGTGGCACAACTTGCATCGCCACCTATGGATAGTGTGTTGTCGTATCTTTCGCTGATCCATGAACATTATAGGCCGTTCATGCGTGGTGTTTTAAGCATACGTGCGATGGCATTTTACATTTCACTGACGCTGCTTGCGCTTTTGGTTGCGGCACGACGCATGGAGTGGCGAACGTGAAACATGGTCATTGGATTTTTCCTCTTGTACTCACTGGATTGCTAACATGGCTCCTGGGTGGCCGAATATTCAACGAAGCGCCATGGTCGGATGGGCTCGTTGATGTTGGGGGTGTGATTCTTCTTGTGGCTGCGCTGGCCAGCACATGGCGAGCCACGCTCTTGCGCGGCCCAGTTCAAGGATTTGCGGCTGCCGTTTCTGGATTGTTGTGGGTGTGTGGCAGTGCGTGGATAGCAAGTGAGTTACTTTATCGCTCACCCGAAACATGGTCACCTGCTGTTCTTGTTGCGTTGCAATGGATATGGCCTGCGTTGCTGATGATCGGCCTCATCCCATTTTGTATCGGCGAAGTACTATTACAGCGGTTGTTACGGCACACCGAACCCGATGTTGGGATGTCCTTGCGTGCGCTTGCATCGGCCATGGCAATCACCATGGGCATCATCACATTTGGCGGAATCAACCGCGTGGCCGATCTGTGGGATCACCAATGGGATCTAAGTGGCCAGGGTTCTTCGCTTCCAAGTGAATCAACCATGACGTTGGTGCATGCGCTGGATACCCCCGTCGTTTTTCACGGATTTTTTCCGCCAAGTCATGCGCTCTTGCGTCCCTTGCAGTCTTATTTTGAGGCACTGCAACAAGCGTCGTCACGCGCCAAGTGGCGTGTTTTGGACAGCGCCCTTGAGCCTTCAGAAGCGCGCACGCTCGATGTACATCACAATGGCGTCATTGCCGTGACCTACGGCAAACGTACCGAGCGTATAAGCTTAAGTTTAAATCCAGAAGACATGCGACAGGTGCTGCGCGAATTGGACGCAAGGGTACAAACGGCGGTGCTTTCAGTGAGCAGGCCTACGCGCGTATTGTATGTTACAGCAGGTCATGGTGAGCGCACATGGGCCCCAAATCCAGAAGGTCAAGAGTCGGGCCTGGTGTTGTTGCGACGCATTGCAGAGCGATCTGGCATGGAAACAAAACAGCTTACCTTGCTTGATGGAGCGTCATCCACGATCCCATCCGATGCGACGATTGTTGCTATTATCGGTGCAACGGCTGCACCACTGCCTGCGGAGATCCTTGCGTTGCAACGTTTTCGTGCACAAGGCGGTTCGATCATCTTGGCACTCGAACAAGAGGGATGGCATGGTGAGGAACTTTTAGAACCCATGGGCCTCACCCTCCAACCGGGTTTTATTGCCAACGATCGTTACCAAGTCACATTGCCTGGCGGAGGCGGAAGCCCTTATGTCTGGGGCAGTTCACGCACCGCGCTGCATCCATCCACACGCGCCATTGGACGAAGTGATGGCCGTTTGGCGATGATAGCAGGCAACGCTGCACCGTTTGCAATGCGCGATGATGCAACGCTTGCACCTATTGTATATCCAATGCCAGGATCGGTTGTGGATAATGTGGTATATGAGGGTGGATGGATTTTTGCAGGTGACACCCCTTCACGCACCATGGTGCTAGGCGACGCAGATCTCTTGGGCAACATGTGGATGCGCAATCCAGGCAACGAAGCGTTTGCGCATGATGCATTTGCGTGGCTTTCCCATGACGATCAACCTTCAGGATCAGCGGACATATCAGACGATGTGGCGATGATCTCTCGAACAGGCACACGAAGGAGATGGTTTTACGGAACAACCTTTGGATTGCCCTTTGCGGCATGCTTTCTCGGTCTCTTCTACGTGCGCCAAACACGAGGCTTCGGATGAAAAAAAATCTTTATTTTCACGCACTTTTTATGTTCTTAGTTGTGGGTTTGGCCGTTGTTGCGCAACGTATTTCGTTGGCCCCTAAAGATCCTCAAAAAATATTTGTGATGCATATTGAGCTGTCAGAGATCACATCACTGGCTTATGCAGAAGGCACTTCTCGTGTGGTCATAGAACGGGTAAACACGGGCTGGCGCGTGAGATTGCGCGATGTGTTTCCTGCATCCCAGGTTGCAACCACGTTGCTGGAAGACTTGGCACATCTGCCAGCAGTTCGTGATCTTGGCGTGCTTTCTGATGCCAAAACATTGGCCGAAATGGGACTTGCTCCTGCAAAGGGTTTACTACACATCAAACATGGGCAACACACCACGGTTTTTTCACTCGGCGACGTGGACGGATCAGGACGCACACAATACATGCAAAATGCGCAAGGACAGGTATTTACCGTCTTGGCGCGCTATTTGATGCCGCTCAAGCATAGTGTGAACGAATTGCAAGATCGCCGTGTGGCGTGGCTTGCACGCGATCACTTACGTCAAGTGGATATTGCATATCGAGGCCAAACATTCAGCGTACTTAACCATGACGATGCATTGACGACTTCTCCAGGAAATCCGCCGGAGATCATGCCATGGGTGGAGTCGATATTTCGTATTCAGGTGGAGTCCATGGCCGACGACGTTGTGTTTCCTCCCTCCGATGACATTATTGAACTGTCGTTTCAAGGCGATATGCAGCCTGCAAAAGTACGCTTTTGGCATAGGGATGATGGTCGTGTGTTGGTTGAATCGTCACGAAGTCTTGAGCCTATGTGGCTATCAGTGCAGGCCTCAGAAAAAGTGTGGGAAGTAACATCTCTGTTTACTCGCTCTTAGCGGGGGCGATCACAGGCGCATCGACGGGATCCTGACGCATGATGTGACGTCGGTAATAACGCAACTCTTCGATGGATTGCTGCACATCATGCAATGCGGTGTGTTGACCTTCGCTTGGTTTGCGAAATTTAAGACCGTACCACCACTCGGCAAGTTCTTTGAGAGACGACACATCGATCTGTCGATAATGCAAATAGCGTTCAAAGGTCGGCATGTACTCAATCAGGAAACGTCGATCTTGTCCGATCGAATTTCCGCACAACCGTGCGGTGTGATATGCACAATGCGAAGAAACCAGCTCCAGTGCTTTCTTTTCAGCATCCGCAACCGACGTTCGTGATCTGCGAACCTGCTCTAGAAGCCCCGATTTCTCATGCATGTTTCGAACATAAGGGCTCATGGTTTCAAGAACCGATTCGGGCTGCCAAATGCTGATTTCCAGGGGCTCAGCCACGGGATTCAGCTGAACATCCGTAAGAATAATGGCAAGCTGCACGATGGCACAGCTGTTGGGTTCGAGGCCTGTCATTTCAAGATCGAGCCAAACCAACGTTCGTGCATCTTTCGCCACGCTTGTCTCCTTAGGGGCCATAGGTATACGTCATCCAGTACGGGTGGGGGGTCGGAAAGTACACATGACTACGAGGGATCGATACAATCGACAAACCATTCTCCCCGAAGTGGGCGAGGTTGGTCAAGTGCGATTGCGGAATACGTCAGCACTTCTGGTGGGTGCCGGTGGTCTTGGCTGTCCGGCCTCTCTGTATTTGATTGCGGCGGGTTTGGGCCGGCTTGTTATTGTGGATCCTGATCGTGTGGAGCGCAGCAATTTACAACGCCAGGTGGGCTATACCGATGCAGATGTAGGGTTACCCAAGGCAGCGTGTCTTGCATTACGTCTTATGGCTCTTAATCCGGAGTCCGACGTGCAGGCGGTGACGGAACGATTTGATGAACGCAATGCGTCGTCGCTTCTCTCAGATATCGATGTGGTGATCGACGGCACCGACAATTTTATCTCCCACTTTTTGATCGGTGATGCAGCCTGGCGCGCATGCAAACCGTTGTTCACGGCAAGCGTGCATCGTTTTCAAGGACAGTATGCTGCATTTATTCCAGGGCAAGGTCCATGCCATCGATGCTTGTTTGGCGAGCCCCCTCCGACCCATCGTGCCCCAAATTGTGCTGATGCGGGGGTCCTTGGGGTCTTGCCGGGCATTATTGGCGTGCTTCAGGCCACCCAAGTACTCAAATTTATACTCGGCTTGGGTGCATCCGACATGAATCAGCTCACGATGTACAACGCACTTCAGGGTGGCTTTCGAACGGTGCGTATGACGCAAGATCCCAATTGCCCCCTGTGTGCCCCTCATGCATCGTGCCAATGCCCTTCGCATCCCCAGAACAAAACGGGCATTTTGTTTTCGGAAGGCTATAGCAGTTGATGTTGTCGCGCCTGCAGGATACGGATCCCTCCCATGTCTGAACTGTGGTGTGCACGCAATATCGATACTTTATTTAGCGCAACGCAAATCCAAGAACGGGTACGCGAATTGGGCCGTCAAATCACCCAGGATCATGCTGGGCGTGAGCTTGTGGTGGTCTGTGTGCTGCGAGGTGCTTTCGTTTTTATGGCAGATCTCGTACGTTCCATCGATCTCCCCATCACATGCGAATTCATCGGCATTTCAAGCTATGGCAATGACACCGAATCCTCAGGCGTGGTGCGCGTAACCCACGATCTTGCACATTCGATCGAAGGCAAGGATGTATTGGTTATTGAAGACATTATAGATACAGGATTATCGATAGATTATCTCTTGCGTAACCTGAGGTTGCGTGGTCCACGAAGCGTACGCACCTGCTCGCTTTTAGACAAGCAGGGACGCAGACAGGTAAACTGCCCTGTCGATTACGTAGGGTTCACGATCCCCGACCATTTCGTGGTAGGCTACGGGCTCGACGTCGCACAAAAATTTAGAAATCTTCCGTTCATTGGAATTTACCATGCTTGAACAATCAGAACGCCCCAATAAAACGATGTTGACCCTCTTCGCTGTGGCGGGTGTTGTTGCCATCTTGGCAGTGGGTTTTTATTTTTTAAGTTTACGCAATCACAATATCTATCGTTTGGTCGTCGCCGAAGGGGAATTGCATGTTGAGCGTGGACGCATGCTCCCATCTGGTTTTGAACCCTATCAACCAGCGGATTCGGCTTTAAGACTCGCTTATGATCCTATCCCTGTTCATTCTGATGCTAAAATCATGCGCGAGGAATACAACGACCGTTTGACGTTAGACAAAGCGCTCTTTATGCAGCTGACCGGCTGGCTACGCCAAGCGACCGAGGGCGATACAGCTGTATCCAGCGAGGATGGCCAACGCTACTTATTGCGTGCACGGCGTATCCCATCGCTTGTGGATGAACAGCTGCGTGAACTTCAGCGTTTGGAAGCAGATATGGAATATCGCAAAGGTAAATCGATCATCGCGCAAATAGAGAAAATGCGCCAAGAGGCTCAGCTCTCCTTTAAGCGTGCCATTGATATGGGAACGCGTTTCCGCATGGAAGCTGAGCAAAGTATGATGTTGCTTAATGCCGCCGCGCAACAACCGGTGATCATTCCTGCACCGATTGTCGTTGCTCCCCCAGAACCTTGATCTCTCGCGGTATGTATTGGCCTATCTCCGCGGGTGGCTTGCCTATTTGTTTTGCCATCCATTGCGCATAATCGAACACCAGCGATGCAATGCGCGGCCACGCGTTGAGATCCGCATGGACGGTTTTAAAAACCTCCACAACATTCCATACATCCTCAGGATAAAGAAAAAACTCACGAAGGCCTTGATGGGCTTCCGCCAATGCATCGGGATTGTGATCCGAGACGATGGCCAAAAACAAACGCGTCAATGCTTGATATCCTCTCGCCACAGGGACGCGGTGCTTAAGGGGTTCAAGTGCCGCAATCAATGCACGGGCTTGGCTTGTGTCACTATGGGACCCAATACGAAAGCCATAATCCAAATCGTAGGAAGGCATATCGGCGGCAGTGCCAAGAAATGCATCAATAGCTCCCATACATCGAAAACGATCTTCGCCAAGCTCACCGGTATGCCCTGGCGGCCAGTAGGCGATGCGATCGTCATTTAAATCATCGTAGGGAGCTTCCGGGAAATTCTCAGCCATGAATTTCTTTTGGCACAATATATGCGGATTGGCCTATTTCTTGCTTCAATAGGTCACATCAATAGAGGTTCTGATATGGCCCGCGAGAAACTATGTTTGGGTATCGACATCGGATCTTCGTCGATCAAGATGTGTGTGCTCAAAGGCGGCGGTGGGATCTATACACTTCGCCATGTAGGCCGTATCGAATTGCCTTCCGATGCCATTGTTGATGGTTCAATCATGAATGCAGTGCAGATTTCCGAGAGTATGACCGAATTGGCCCGCTCCCTTGGAATTAAAAACAAAGACGCCGCCATCGCCATTTCAGGTCACTCGGTGATCATTAAAAAAATATCATTTCCACGCATGTCAGCCCAGGAGCTTGAAAGGGCGGTCATCGGTGAAGCTGAACAGTACATCCCTTTCGATATTCAAGATGTGTACATGGACGTGCAAATTGTGAACGAAAATGCATCCCAGCAAGGATATATGGATGTCGTTTTGGTGGCAGCAAAGAAAGATGTGGTGAACGAATACACCCAGGTGGTTCGTGATGCCGGGTTTGAGCCCGTGATTTGTGACGTCGATCCCTTTGCCATGGAAACTGCTTTTTTACAGAATTATGCCGTTTCGCCATCAACCTCGATGGCATTGATCGACATGGGAGCAGCCAAAACAAGCATCAACGTCGTTTCACGAGGCGTGTCATGCTTTACCCGTGATCTGCCATGGGGAGGCAACCATGTCACCGAAGAAATCCAGAAAAGAACAGGCATTAGCCGTTCCGATGCGGAACAGATCAAACGTGGTCTTCGCTTGGCGGATGATCCCGATGCCGTTGTTTTTGCCATGAATGCCGCATGTGAAACGGTCGCGGACGAAATCCAACGTACTTTTGACTTTTTTTCAGCAACAGCGACAGACCCCCCCCCCTCCGTCATTTATTTATTTGGAGGAGGTGCAAACCTTTCAGCCTTGCAGAAGGCCCTTGCAACCCATTCACGCCTTCCTGTTGAGATCGCAGATCCTTTCCATCGCATCACGATCCCCCAGAACAATATGAATGCCGTGGCAGAACTCGGCCCCGCAGCCACAACCGCTGTAGGGTTGGCGTTGCGGTATCCAGGAGACAGCTAAAAATATGCCGCGCATCAATCTCCTGCCTGTAAAGGCCTCACGCAAACTCGAAAAAATTCAACGAGAATTTCTTGCACTCTCACTCGGAGTCCTTGGACTTGTGATTGCTCTTGGCGTGGGACATTTTGTTCAACGTTCCAAGATCGTGGCACAGCAAGCGACCATTCAAACACGACTTGTCCATGCGCAAAATCTAGCCAAAGAGGTACGCCGTGTTGAAGATTTTCGTGAACGTGCCAAATATTTAGAAAGTCGCCTGGATGTGATTGCTGCCCTTCAAAAAAAACAGCAAGGCCCTACGCGTATGCTTGACGCCATTGCGACCATTCTTTCAGAACGCGAACAGGTGTGGCTCACATCGCTTCGTCAAGTGGGCGATAAATTGGTGCTTGAAGGTGAAACCATGAGCCATGCTGATTTATCGAATTTTCAAATTGCGCTGGATGGAGGATCTAAAATTTTCTCTATGGTGGCCCTGGATTTTGCAAAAACAATCGCTGGCCGAGACAATAGCGTTTTACAATGGAAAATTTCGTGCATGGTGGACCTGAATGCAAGTTGACATTTTATTGAGCAAATACGCTTCGTTTCCACCCAAGATTCGCTATGGCAGCGTGGCGGGTATTTTCGTACTCCTGATTGTCGCATTTTATTTTTTATCGATAGAGCCCAATTGGCTTGAGTCAAAAGATCTTGATAAAAAATTGGCAAATTTAAAAGCACTCATCACGCAGCGAGAAATCTATCTCGCCAATCTTGCCCATTACGAGGAACGCATCAAGGAGCTCCAAAAAAGCCTCGATCTTGCCCGCGATATGCTTCCGAACACCGACAATGTACCCCAATTTCTCGCACAGCTCGGTGAGAAAGCAGAAGAAACCAATGTACTGATCGATGAATTCACGCCACTTGCTGCTGAAGTCAAAGACAACGTTTCGGCAAAACGCTACCACATCAAAGCACAAGGTTCGTATCATGAAACAGCGTCATTTATTGATGCTGTTGTCCATTTAAATCGCATTGTGAACGTCGGTGACATCACACTTTTAGACCCCCGGATCAAAAACAAAAAAGTGATATTAAGAAGCGATTTTACACTCACCACGTATCGCTACGTTCCGCCCTCCCCAGAGCCCATGGCTGAGGAGGAAAAGAAGTGAGTAAAACACGAATTGCTGGATTGATGCTATTTGCAGGATTGGCGTGCAACAAAACACAACCTGCTCCTCCAGCAGTGATCCCTACGCCGGGGTCGTCTTCTAAAGTACTGGAAGAAAGTGCACAGAAATCCATCGAAGCCAAAGAGGCCGCCATTGTATTAGAACAACAAGATTTTCAATACTCACCGATAGGCAAGCGTGACCCATTTCGATCTTATCTGACGGCTGTCGCAGCAAGGCGTGAAGAAGAAGATCAAAGCCGAAAAAAACAACCGACCGAACGTTTCGAAATGGATCAATACCGGCTGACAGGTTTGCTCACAGGGACAGGTCAACCGAGCGCATTGGTCGAAGATCCTGAAGGCAAAGGCCATACGCTTACCGTTGGAAATCGGCTTGGTCGCAATGGTGGCCGTGTGACGCGTATCACGTCGGACAAAATCGTTGTCGTCGAAGAATTTCGGGGCCCAAAAGGCGCAATCGTCAGAGTGCCCGTGGATATTAAGTTGAGACGAGAAGAAAATCGGCGTTAAGTGGAGCTGTAGATGATGGGTTTGAAAATTATACCAACGATGCAAGCGATCGCTGTGGTTGCGGTTGTGATCACATATTCTGCATGGGTTGATGCTGCTCCGACATCACGTCTTTTTGACATCTTTCAAGATGTTGCTGGCGCCATGCATCTGGAGATCCAAGGAAAACCGACCAAAGAGGTCGCGCGTTTAAACGATCCACCACGTCTTGTGGTCGATTTGACAAATACGAAACGTGACATTCCATGGAAAGTCCGTTCATTTGATTCCCATGGTGTGTTGCGTGTTCGGTTGGGTGATCATCAAGGTAAAACCCGGGTGGTCTTTGATTTGGAATCCTCCGAATGGATGCATGACATCAAAGAGACAGATCGTGGATTAACAATCGCATTTGCAAAGGCAGCACCGCCGGTCACTCTTCCTGAAGTGCCTAAATATGAGGAAACATCACTTCGTGACGAGTCACTGATCCAAACTCCTTCGATGCCCTCGGGTGACAGCATCGTACAAACGCCCGCGACGCCCTCCGATGACAACCCCGTGCAAGCCCTTTTTCCGCTTCCCAATGATCCCACAACACAAGTTCCTCCGCCGATCCCTGATGAACCCATAGCGCAACCTCCCACGCCCGAACCTCCCACTCCGCAACCCCCGCCTAAAAAAGTAAGTGTGCAATATGTTCAGGACAGTGCTGAAGCGGAAGAGGTGCATGGCAAGCAGATCAAACCCATGTCACTCGATTATCAAGACGCAGATATTCGTGGTGTGATCCGTATGATTGCCGATCATACGGGAAGAAATATTATCACGAGCGAAGACGTCAAAGGGACAGTGAATATTAAGCTCCTGCATGTGCCTTGGTATGTTGCACTCGACACGATTTTGCGCAGCAAGGGATACGATCGCGTGACCCGAAACGGCATTATTCGTGTGGCCCCCGCCGAAGTGCTTCGCAAAGAAGCCGAAGTTGAAGTGGCGAAACGTGAAGCACAAAAACAGGTGGAAGCAACGGCCATCAAAATTATCAATATCAACTATGCTGAAGCCAAAGAAATTTTGCTTCAACTCAAGCCGCTTCTTTCATCACGCGGCACCATACAACCTGATGAGCGCACCAACACATTGATTGTGGAAGATATCGAATCCAACATAGGTAAAATCGTGCATCTTGCGCAACGCTTGGACCGTCAAACACCCCAAGTATTGATCGAAGCGCGCATCGTAGAAGCCAACAGCAGTTTTCGCCATGAATTTGGTATTCAATGGGGTGGTCAGTCGCTCATGACATCGGCCGAAGGAAATCCCACGGGCCTTGTATTTCCAGGCGACGTGTCGATTGCCGGCGGTGCCGACGATGCAGCCACGCCACTTCGCGGCACGAGCAATCCTGGACGATTTGCAGTCAATCTTCCGGTGGGCGTAGGAACAGGCGCAGGCGGTGCATTGGGATTTCAATTTGGATCAGCGGGTGGGAGTCACTTGCTCAATTTGCGTTTGTCGGCCATGGAAGAAAGCGGCGAAGGACGCATTATCAGTTCTCCCCGCGTCACCACGCTCGACAATCGAACAGCGCGTATCTCTCAAGGCATTGATATTCCCATTTCGGTTGTTTCGGCCTTGGGTGCCAATACGATTTTTGTGTCCGCAAATCTTGAACTCGAAGTCACCCCGCATGTCACCAACGATGGCAGTGTGTTGATGAAAATCAAAGCACAAAAATCCGAGCCGGATTTTGCGAACACTGGCGCTCGTGGCGATCCCACCATTGCGCGAAAATTAGCACAAACCGAAGTGTTGGTTCAGGACTCAAGCACCACCGTGATCGGCGGTATCTACACGCGCAACACGTCAAAACGAAGATCCGGTATTCCATTCCTTGCCGGTATTCCTATTTTGGGATACTTATTTCGTAATAACCGAAGCAATGACAACCGTGCTGAATTGCTGGTGTTCATCACACCACAAATCGTCAATCGCGATAAAGCGCTGGTGGCGGCTTCCACCGACATGCCTTAGCGAGATGTACAATGCATAAAACGATACGTTTTGGCGATTTTTCACCTCACATCGCACTTGTTGGCCCCATGGGTGCGGGGAAATCTCGCGTGGGCGTGATGCTCGCCCAAAACCTTCATATCCCTTTTGTCGATCTTGATTCGCAGATTGAGATCCGATTGGGTCAACAGATTGCCGCATACTTTTTAAAACATGGTGAAGAAAATTTTCGTGATATCGAAGAAATGTGTTTACGCGACATACTGCGTACACAAACACCGCACGTGATCGCCTGTGGCGGCGGGGTGGTTTTGCGTGAAAACAATCGCATCCGTTTGCATGAGCGCGCTGTGAGTATTTATTTGCGCACAACCGTCCACGTCTTGGTGGAACGCTTATCAGCACAAAGCGAGAGGGACAAACGACCTTTGTTACATGATGGAGATCTTCATACATCGATTGAACGTATTCTTGCTGATCGTGCCGATTTGTATACGCAAGCCAACTTTACCGTAGATACCGACGATCATCATACGTCGCATAGTGTTGAAAACATCCTGGCCACGATGGACACCTCACCTGCGATGCATGCGTGTGTGAACGTTGACGTTGGCGCTGGATACGATGTGCTGCTCCGCGAGACAGCTGGCGCGTGGATTGCTGATGCCATCAAACTTCGCCACCCAGGACGGCGCTTGGCGGTGATCACCGACACAACCGTCAACGCGCACTATGGCGATGCCTTGTTGACGATCCTACATGATGCGGGATTTTCAGTGACCCGGTATATTGTGGAACCGGGGGAAGTATCCAAACAATGGCATATCGCCGGTGACTTGCTTGATGCATTGATTGCAGAAGAATGGACCCGTGACGACGCTTTAATCGCATTTGGCGGTGGGGTAGTGGGCGATCTAACCGGATTTGTTGCATCGGTTCTTTTGCGTGGGATTCCATTTTTTCAAATCCCCACCACAACGCTTGCCTGTGTGGATTCAAGTGTTGGCGGAAAAACAGGGGTCAACAGCCCCCATGGCAAAAATCTCATCGGATCTTTTTATCAGCCAAAGGGCGTATTGATCGCATTGTCGTATTTACACACGCAAGAAAAAATCGCCCATGCGGCTGGTCTTGCTGAGGCGTTAAAAATAGCGTTTACCCTTGATGAAAATCTATTTTTGGACATCGAGAAATCCGCACCTCAATTATTAACTTATGATAGTGCTTCTATTTTATCGGTATTGATCCGAGCCATCGCATTAAAGGCTGATATCGTCCGCAATGATGAGCGCGAACAAGGGCGCCGAGCCATTTTAAATTATGGACACACGATAGGACATGCCATTGAAAGCGGACAACATTTTCGCTTGCTGCATGGTGTAGCGGTAGCCTTAGGTATGGTCGCGGAAGCTGAGTGGGCCAAAAAACAAAGCGGAGGGGATGCGCCCTATTCGGCACTTTGCAAAGCATTGCGCGCATTGGATCTTCCGATCGATTGGCGATCTTACGATTTAGATCTCAACGCCTTGAATATGGATAAAAAACGTTCTGGAAAAACGGTGCGAATGCCCGTGGTCACATCGTTAGGATCATGTGTGTTACAATCTGTTGCACTCGATGATGTACGAACTTTTGTACAACAGGAGCATGGCAAAATATGACACGATCATCGGTTGGCATACTTTGTCTTGTCCTCATGCAAACTGCGTGCTTGGCCAACAATGGCATCAGCATTGAAATGACCCGTCTTGTCTCGCCAACCAATACATGTACATTTGAAGTATCCAACACATCGCTACCCTCACTGACTTACGATCCCGCATTTGCATTGCGTGCCAAGCGGGCATTGATGGTGCCCATCGCCACCATTAACAATTTATCAACGAACACCTCAGATCCTATTCGTAATCCGGCAGGGCAAAATGTTCGTCCCAAAACCCACGATGTGACCATTTCAGGCGCAAGAGTTTGCTTTTACCGTCAATTGGCACCACCAAGCCCTGCCGATGGTGCTCAAATCCAATGCAGTGATTTACCCCCCGGTCAAACGGATGTGGTGCCTGTCTCTGGCTATATTCCAGTCAGCGGATCGTCGGTGGTGCTGATAGACGGTGTTCTTACGCTTCCCGGCTTGCAAGCGCTGTATGGTGCAGATTTTAAGCCCGATGAGATCCCAATCATTGGCCGTACTGATCTTGGATTTTTAACACATTTGAGTTCGGCCCAAGGATCGGCCCGTCATCCTGCTTGGGGAAATTTTCCTGAGAGCGGTGTCGATGTGGTGGTGATACAAGTTCGTCTTGTGGGGCAAACACAAGGTGATGTTTCAATCGAATCAAGTTGGTTTTCATTTCCCGTGCGCATAGAACCTGGGCTTGTCAATACAGCCTGCACTGCTGCATCCTATCGTGCGTGCTCTGCCGATAACGCCTGCACAGGCACCAATGATTTTTGTATTGATCCCTGCAATTCCGCATCAAGCTCAGATCTTTGCAGCATGGACACAGGAAATTGTATTGTAAGCGGCCTTGCCTGCACACCCAGCCGCTGCAGCGTTTCCACCCAAGTCACCTGCTTGCCCTTTCGCGAAGATCATGACGCTTTGACCATTGAGACCACATGTCGGCCCGACAGTGGCCTTGGGACAACGAAGTGTACGGTAGCGCGCGAGGCGTGCAAGTAAGGAACGATTTATTATCAGGGAGTTCCTAAACTTGACGCCCCCTGCCCAAACGCATAGCCCCCACATATGACAGCAGTACTCTGGGAAACCGCAACCATGGCGGATCTTCTGGCACAGCAAGGACAGGTAGATCAGGCTCGGGCCATTTATCAGCGTTTGTTGGATCGCAATGCGAACGATCTGCGTGCAGCACAAGGGTTGCGTAAGCTTGATGAAGCCTTGCATGGCGATACGCGCTTGCAATCTATCAAAGCCGCGTTGCTCTCAGTGCTTTCCCATATAGGCGGTGAAGCAGCTGCGTTGTTTTTTGGCCATGATGGGACGTTGATCGCATTATCCTGCCGTGATGCACCCTCTGAGCGCACTGAAAAGCTATTGCGTGCTGCTGTGCGTGGTACGGCATGGCATGGGTTATTGGCCGAAGACATGGGCGTTATACCAGGGCCTATGTCCCTTGAGACACGTACACCACCTGGAACCATCGTACTCTGGCCGATGGATCAGGCGGGGATTTTGGCGATATGGTGCAATCCCCACGAACCCCAGGGTAAAGTGCGTTACGCATGCCGTGTAGAACAACATCAGTGGCTTGCGTTAAAAACGGAGATCTCCCCATGACACCCATGATCGATATTTTGCATGGACCCAATCTCAATATGCTGGGTACCCGGCAACCCGAAGTATATGGCCACGATACCCTTGAAGATATCAACGAGCAGTTGATTGCCCTTGGCAGCGAATTGGGTGCAGTGGTCCGCTGTTTTCAAAGCAATCACGAGGGTCACTTGATCGACAAAATCCAACAACTGCGGGGTGCCAGCGACGGTATTGTGATCAATGCTGCGGCATTAACCCACATCTCGATCGGCATTCGAGATGCATTGTTGGCTGCCGAAGTGCCTTTTGTGGAGGTTCACCTATCCAACGTCTATGCAAGAGAACCCTTTCGGCACCATTCCTATTTGTCGGATATCGCCATGGGCGTTATTTCTGGCTTTGGCCCGACTTCATATGAGCTAGCCCTTCGGGCGCTTTTGGGCTAAGAAAAGGCCGTATGTATTCTACCGCTGAATTCCGAAATGGCCTCAAGATCGAATTTGAAGGGGTTCCCTACGTCATTGTAGAGTTCCAGCACGTCAAGCCCGGCAAGGGTGGTGCCTTCGTTCGTACCAAAATCAAAAACCTGATCACCGGTCGCGTGCTCGATCCGACCTTTAAATCGGGTGATAAAGTTGGACGTCCTAATATGGACGAGCTCCAAATGCAGTACCTCTACCATGAGGGTGAGCACTACACCTTCATGGATACGGCCACTTACGATCAAGTGGTTATTGAACGCGATGCCCTAGGCGACCAAGCCCAATGGTTATCAGAAAGCTGCCCATGTTCCATTTTATTTTGGAACGGCAAAGCCATCGGCATTCAACTCCCCAATTTTGTGACGCTTAAAATTGTGATGTGTGAGCCTGGTGTGCGCGGCAACACCGCAACAGGGACAATGAAACCTGCGACGCTTGAAACCGGCGCCATTGTGAACGTGCCGCTTTTCGTCAATCAAGATGAAAGCATCAAAATAGATACCCGTACCGGCGAGTATGCCGAGCGCGCTTAGACCCCTACAATTCATCCAAAATATCGCAGAAACAATGCTATCCTGAAGGTGTATAAATCCGACGGGCAGTAGCATGGCATTGGATCGCGATAAAATATGGGAAGCCGCGCAGGGTTTTATTCAGCGCGGCATGCTCGACAAAGCCGTGCGAGAACTTGAGCGCATTGCCAAGGACGATCCCAACGATATCCGAAGTTTATTGAAACTTGCGGAGCTTGAAGGCAAAAAAAGCGACCCATCCAAATCAATCCCGTATTTTCTTAGAGCAGCACAGGTGTATGTGGACCAAGGCTTTGGATTAAAAGCGGTGTCCATTTACAAGCAGATCCTTGCCGCAGATCCCAATGCTTTCGATGTCGCAGAAAAACTGGCCGGCCTTTACGAATCGCAGGGACTTTTGTCCGACGCATGCACACAATACGACGCATTGCTGTCGGCTTTTCACGAACGTGGAAACCAATCCGACATTTTGCGCATTCTTGAAAAACTTGTGGCCATTGCGCCCGATGAGCCTGATTACCAGCTGCGGCTTGCAACCCGCTATCAGCACAGTAATCAAATCACGCAAGCCAAAGATTCGTTTTTGAAGGCATCACAACAGTTGTTTGCAAGAGGTCGAATCGAAGCATTCACCCAAGTTGCTGAAACGACCTTGCGTATTGACCCAAGCCTTGTGGATTTATCCAAGCAACTCGCACATATTTACATTCAAAGTCGAAAGTTCAAAGAGGCTTTGATTTGCCTGCGTGCGCCTTTTAGGGCTGAGCCACACGATCCCGAAACATTGCTCATGCTGTCTGATATTTTCGTAGGTTTAGACAAAAAAGCCAAGGCACTTCTTGTCTTGCATGAGCTTGGCGCAAAGTATCTGCGCGAAGAAAATTTACCAGGCTATCGTGATACGCGACGTTTAATAGGACGTATTGAACCGAGTGACCCCGAATTTCAGCAAACTGTCCGTGAATGGGGTTCGGAACTTGAAAGTAATCAAGAGACTGTTAATTCAAACGATAGAATACAAAATAAGAATTCTTTTTCCGAAGATGACATCGACACATGGATGGCCGAAGCAGAGATTTACGCAAAATATCGTTTGTATGACAAAGCAGCGGAAAAACTCGAATACATTGTTTCGGTTCATCCAAGCCATATCCCAGCAATCATTCGTTTAAAAGAAATTTATATTTCACAAGATAACACAGAAAAAGCCATTGAGATCTTGTGGCAGCTTGTACAAATTGCGCATCGCTCTGGACGATCCGCCACCACCAAAGACACGTTGCGTGAATTGCTCAGTATTCATCCCAGCCATGCGGAAGCAAAAGAGTTACTACAACGCCTGGAGCCTCAAGAACCACTTGTGGAGCCAATGACGGAAATTGATGGCCTCACATTTGATATTGATTTCACGCAAGAACAGGCAGTACAAAGTACAACCACGCCCGTCTTCCAGGCGTTGGAAGAACAGATAGGACCGATCGTCGAGCCTATGCCTGAAGTGCTTCAATCTACCGCACTTCCCGAAGATCATCCCATGGTTCCTGTGCCTGGCGAACATTTGTTTGATGATGCACGCACACGCCTTGTTGCAAAATTTGGCGATACAAATCCACTGGTGAATTACCATCTTGGCATCGCTTATTATGGGGTTGGGCAATACGATGCAGCGCTTGAGGCATTGGCTTTGGCCGTTTCCCATGCACCGTTAGAATTAAGTGCACGCACGGCACGTGCATTGTGTTTTCTAGCACAATATGATGCACAGAAAGCACTTGAAGAATTATTTGAAGCACTACTCATTCCAACAATAAGTGGATTACAAATGCTTGCGCTGCGTTTTGAAATCGCATGCACGTACGAATCGATGAAGCAGTGGGACCTGGCCCATCGGTATTTTGATCAAGTGGCACAAGTGCGACCTGAATACCGCGATGTTCAAAATCGTTTGGAAAAAAGCCAAGCCCTGCGCTATGGCGTCGACGTGAATATGCCCCAAGGCGAGCAAGCACACGTCAGTGCGCGAATTGTGTATTTGTAATTATTGCAATTCAATATTCGGCATCAGCGGCTTAGTCGCCAATGTTTTAAGCACAAAATTACTGCCTTCGCCCACACGGCATACAAACAAATCCCGATGATGCTGAATCAGTCCGAATTCATCGAGACAAGCAACACCACCACAAATTTCCATGGCCAGGGTAAGCAGATCAGAGGCGCGCCGTGTGCATTCGATCTTTATTTTTGCTGCGAGTTCACGGGGCATTGTTCCAGCCTCATACAATGCAAGACCATGCCAAAGCCATGCAAGGCCTTGGTGGAGTGCAATATCCATATCAAGGATCACATCCTGTACACGCTGAAAACGTCCAATGGGCTTGTCTGAAAATTGGGTGCGTTCTTGGGCATAATTGCGACAAAGATCAAGCGCACGCGCAAGCGACGACAATGCCAATGCAGCAATCAGCAAACGGCCGCCGTTGAGTGTATTAAGCATCACACGAAAACCTTGATTCACTTCACCCAACACGGCGTCTTCACCCACAACAACACCGTCAAAACGAATGCTTCCTGTGGATGAAAGAGGCCATACCTGTTTGCCGCCCATTTCTTGTACAGTCACCGCAGAATGTTGGGTAGGAACAATGAAACATGTTGTACGTTGTCCGTTGGCACCTTGCGGATTTGTTAACGCATGAACCACCACATGACTTGCCCAATGGGCATTGGTGGACCAACATTTTTCGCCGGTAATTTTCCAACCTTCGGCAACACGTTCTGCTTTGACTTCTGGATTGCCAGCATCCGATCCACGTCCTGGTTCCGATAATCCAAAAGCAAACATACGCTTTCCAGCTGCTAAATCAGGCAAATGTGCTTTTTTTTGTGCGCTGGTTCCTGCAATTTGTACAGGCTTGGTACCGAGACTGCTTGCAGCCCCTGTGGTGATGGCCACACTCTGGCTGTAATAACCCAGTGCAAGTCCGGCCAAAACCAATTCGGTGATTGATCCACCTTGTCCGCCGTATTCTTCAGAAACAGTCAACCCAAACAAACCCAGATGCGCCATTTTCGCAATGACAGCATCAGGCAAAAGCTTGTGTGCACGCTCCCAGGCCACCACATGCGGTGCAATTTCCCGATCGGCGAATTGGCACAAGGTTTTGTAAAAAGCGAAACGATCGGGGTCAACGAGATGAGCAAGATGCTGATCGATGTAACGTTCCACGGGTACTCTCCGTTAGTGGTGGTGTTCGGGTTCCATGGTATGATCTTCTACATCAATTCCATGGTGGAGATGCAATGCTGTGCCCACACGGGTCGCAAGGGCGTGGCTTTGCTCGCTACTGTCAAAGGCAAGTCCATTGAGCCATTGCGAATAATTCATACCAATCACAACACTGTGATTTTGCCCATCGGCTTGAATATTGATGGGTGCATCAAACGCAAGATCCTGGACATAGCGTGACGCCAATCCCACAGCGGCGATTGTAAAATCACCTGCTGACGTCGTTCCTTGGAGATACACGCTTTTGCCCACCATATTCACATCGGCAGGAAGATTGCTTGTGTCGAAATCGGCCGGTCCTATGGTGACACGCAGCGCGCAATAATTGCCAGGAGGGGGTTCAATAGAACCAAGCAAACGTGCGCTTAAATCGGCTGAGAAAATATTTTCAACAGAAGGTTCGCTTATTTTTGTGGGCGATGCCTCGCTGTGCGCAAACGCGTGCCCAACGAACAAACTCATTGGCAAACGGTGCATAAATTTCTGCCATGCGGTCTGTGGGCATGCCATAAGTTCCACGGATTCAAATACCGCGTAGGCTTTGGTTAGCGTCACAGAAGTACCGCCCTCTGTTGTGAATGTTCGCGCTTCATTGGCTGCATGCGCAGGATAATTGCCCGCAAGATCTTTACTCATGTGATGTGTGCTGTGGACTGCAAATTGTGTGCCTGCATGATCGGAACTGTTGCCAGAGCATGCTGCAAGTACTGCCGTGAGAGAAATGACGGTCCATCTCATGTTGAAAATCCTCTTAGAGCGCCCAATCGTAGGCCATCGAAATATGGTACACAACGCTTTCGCTTTGGGTTCCGTTGTATGCGGACCAAACGGGCGCGCGCACCATAAATCGCACAAAGAAATCCGTGATTGGCATCAATGCGACCCCAGGTCCTAAAAACAACGCAATACCACCCGAGTTTGGAATATTCCCTGCATAATCAACCGCGGATGTGACATAACGAAAATCTGCACTGGCCTGCAATGCAATCCAAGTCCATGGCTGAAATTGCCCCATGGTGGTTGCAAACATACCCAAACCATCACGTTCATCGTATTTTGAATGGACCGGAAAATCAGATCGCAGGGTGGTAAACATCGACAATTTTCCTCGAAAATAGGCGTACTGCAATCCTAGCGTTGGGGTCCATGTTCCTGTACCGGGTTGGATCTCATGAGGTGCAACATGCCCATTGGGTAATTTCAATTCGGGGCCCGTGGGGAATCGAAGGCCGCCGGAGAAACTCACGATGTGGCTTGAACTCCGATTATCTTGTTGCCAGAGAACAAACCGTGCCGCGAGCCAGAGATCGCCCAGGCCTGTGGCGGACTGCGTACGCTCACTTACGGTGGTGAGTTTTTTGTGGACAACGGGCAGCATGAGGGTAAATGCCCAGCGCCTGTGGGGGACGTAGCTCAAACCCAGATCCGTCCGAATTTCATCAACGCTTTGTCGATCAACCGCATTAACACCTTGGGAATAATTACGAAATTCAACAATGCTTGATGCGCGCAATCGGCCTTGAAACAAACGTTCTACGCCGATGGACGTAAGCGTTGGATCACCTGCAGAGCAAATGGCACATGCGAAAACGTCGCGTCCTATGAAAGACGCCAAAACCCCCAAAAGTAGCCATAAACGCACGGGCGGGGTTTATCGTAGGGATTGCGAATCGTCTATCCTATTCTTGGGAAGTTATAGATGAGGCAAGAACGCGTGGGCATTTTATAGATAAATGCAATAAATGTTTTAGTGTGGCATGGCAAAAACTTTTGTTGCTAGAGTCAATGAAACACCCAACGAAAAGAATAAATATGACAAATATTGAAATGCAAAATCTCCGACCCACTTCGCGTGAAGCATCGTTGTATGCCCAGTTTCGTCAACAATTTATAACACACTTCGTAGAAAGTGAGTCCACGAAGATTTTTGATATATCACCACGTGATGAAAATAGTTTCACCGCGCAGGTGAAGGTTTCTACAATGTTCACTGGGGATTCAGTCATCGTCACAGGGCCTTACCCCATGTTGCTGCCGGGAACGGATCGGCCTATCCGCGCACCAGGGCTCCAAGAGCGCGAAGACTTTATTGCGGCCTTTCAAGATTTTGCTTTGTGCAATCGTCGTTTCCAATATCGATGGATTGAGTGGCCTGTGGTTAAACCGAGCGATGGGGCGGTCATTGCAGTTCGCAATGCGGTGTGGGTCTTGTGGGATCGTACATCAAACCGTGGGTACAGCGCATCACCCGGGTACACATGGGACAGCCAGATCGATTCCTGGGAGCGTGAGGATGGGTGTTGTGGCGTTTCCGTGCCACAAACACGATGGGTGGAGGATCATGGTTTTCCAGGATCATACGAGTCAAAGATTTTGCAAACAGAAGTGGAACGCGGTGATGTCAAATATGCTTTGAGCGCGAAGTTGACCGTGGGCCCGCGATTAACTGTCGATATAACGCGAGACATTGGACAAGAACTTTCTAGTGAAGAGCGCAATCCCTCGTGTCTTGATTATCTCTGTTGTGGCTTTTTGTTCACGTCTTATAGCAAGAGGATCACGCTCGGCGGTGAGGGCTTGGCGATCGGTGTGGATTCTGGCGTGTTAGACGCTCCTTATGCAGAGGGCGCTGCCAACCAGCTGTGGATCGGCGAAGCCATCAACATGGCCTATGAACAATACGGAAAAGATCTACCCTATTGGATGCCTGGTGTTCCGGTCACAGAGGCACAAATCACCCTCCAAACGCGTTCAACCCCGTAAGTGCACGCCCCACGGCCAGGGTATGGATTTCGTGGGTGCCTTCATAGGTGTACACGCTTTCAAGATTCATCATGTGGCGGATCACAGGATAGGCATCGGTGATCCCAATGCCACCGAGCATCCCGCGCGCCATGGAGGCGATTTCTCGGGCTGCGCGCACGTTGTTGCGTTTCATGAGGCTCACTTGGACAGGCGTAATTTTACCGTCGTCTTTGAGACGCCCATAGTGCAAGTTCATCAATTGCCCATGAACAATCTGATTCGCTATCTCGGTAAGTTGCTGCTGATACAATTGAAATTGCGCAATGGGTTTTCCAAAGGCGATCCGCTGAATACCATAATCCAACACAGTGTCGAAACAATCCATGGCCGCACCGATCACCCCCCAAGCAATTCCGTAGCGTGCTTGCGTAAGACACGACAACGGGCTTTTGAGTCCACCCGACTGTGGCAATAAATTTTCTGCAGGAATGCGACATTCATTGAGATGGATTTCACCGGTGGGCGATGCACGCAGTGAAAATTTGCCTTCGATTTCTGGCGTTTCAAAACCGGGCGTTCCGCGTTCGACCACAAAGCCACGAATGTGATCATCTTCATTCGTTACTTTGGCCCAAACAACCGCAAGATGGGCCACAGGCGATGAGGTAATCCACGCCTTCATGCCATCAAGAACATAATGGGACCCATCTTTGACCGCCGTCGTTTTCATGGCGGAAGGATCAGACCCTGCGCTCGGCTCTGTAAGCCCAAAGCATCCAATCATACGACCGGATGCAAGTTCAGGCAGCCACTTTTTGCGCTGTATTTCGTTGCCAAAGGCAAGAATGGGATACATGACAAGCGATCCTTGAACACTGCACATGGATCGCAATCCCGAATCGCCGCGCTCAAGTTCCTGCATCACGAGGCCGTAGCCCACGTTGCTCATGCCTGCACAGCCGTAACCATCGATATTGGATCCAAACACGCCAAGCTCTGCAAGTTCAGGGATCACTTCCGCTGGAAATGTTCCTTGGCGATGGGCTTCGGTCAGCAGGGGCAAATAACGTGTTTTAACCCACTGCTGCACAGCATCGCGCGCGGCGCGCTCATCGTCATGAAGAAGATGTTCGATATTCAGAAGAGAATCTAGCGAAAGACGATCAGACATACGCACGCATCTAATCGGTATGGTGTGGAGAGTACAAGGGCTGTCAATGCATGCGATCCACAAGCATGGCTTCTCATCTCAAGCACTTACGGAAACGGTCGCATATCGAGGAACAATCACTGTATCGCCGGTGTAGTCCAGGTAACTTCGATCGACCGCACTGCGCAACGCACGACACGCGGAAATAGTGAGCGAATCGACACCAAAACGTGCCAGCTCAACAACAACATCGCTGAGATAAATGGATGGACCGTGTCTTGGTGCATTGAGAATCGCCACACACCCATGCGGCCCCCAAGAAGCACTCACAAGAGCACTGAGATCCCTCTTATCCAGTTGAGCGAGCTGTAAGTTTTGAACCCAATCACCTCGCTCACGAATATCCCTCGGCTCGTTTATTTTTCCGCGACACGTAAAGGATTCGTACAAAGCCTCATCTTCGCCGCTGAGGATAAGCTTTGTGCCCAGTGGCGCTAAAAATTGGAGGCGAATGGGTGTTCGAAAACATGGCATACCTTCAATTTCCGTGCCATGCGCATCAAGCAAAGCATGAGACGATTTGATGGGATGCGAGAGTACGATGCAATATCTTCCGACATGGGCCGAAAGTTGAGAATAAGGCACAGGCATATGGAGAGGAAATGCCTGTCTGAGTGCACGTGGTGGATACTGTGGTGCAGGGGGCACAGCGGCATTTTTTGTTGGCGAGGGCCATAAGGGGTGCGATGGATAAAGCGCATGATACGTAACAGGGGCACTTTCAGCACATGGCAAAGGCCCTTGCGTAGGATGAGGTATTTCTTGTGTATGTTTATTCGCGCCCGAAGCAATAGGGGCAATCTCGTTGTGCATGGTACGTCATATTATACGACGAATCTCATGGATTTCTTGTTGAAAAAATTCGTCTTCGTTTTCGAGAAATAAATAACGAATATGGAACAAGCATCAGTGCCAGTATACTGGAGGCGCTGGCATAGGCACCCTTTCTGACCAACTGTTCGGAAAGATATCAAGATCTCCGAGATCCTTGATCGTATGGCTGGTATCTCCGTCTATGTGGGGTCTGCATGCTGAGATGGTCAGTGACGTAACGCCATCAGCAGCCAACTCCCGAACAACATTGCTGAGAAATATGTGCTCGTTCTCATCGCTCGTATTGAGCACAACCATGCGTCCTTCATAACCAAAAGATGATGTGCAGATCTCTGTTTGGTTTACGCGACTGAGTTGGGACAAACACAGATTGTGAGCCCAATATCCCGGGGGTGTAATTTCCTGGGATTCAGGTGTGTATCTATGTTGTGTGAACTCCTCATAGAACCAGTGGGCCATTCCCGTGTCATCGGCATTGATATTCAGGCTATAGCCTGAAAGGGTGAGAAATCGCAGCTCAATCGGCGTTTTAAATGGCGGTACGCCCTCAATTTCAGAACCATGGGCATCGACCATAGCAAAAGGTGCTTTGGCTGGATGGGAAAGCTGAAGACTGTACTTTCCAACCCCCACCTGGAGATGGGGCTGGTGGATGTGCACATCACAAAGAAAATCGGTATTTTCAATCCATGGTGTGACGATTGATGGTTCGCTCACCGGATGCGCCAACCAAGCAATTGGCAAGATTGGCGCATCAGCACCATCTGCTGGATAGGCAGAAGCAGGCTTGAAATGATCGGCATCAAATCGGGTACAAACGGGCAACATGAGAGCAGTTGTATCTACGAAAAGTCATATCACCTGGACTTTTATCAGGAACTACGCCCGCACCGCATCAGCCGGTAAGGTCTCCGCTGCACGCAATGCAGGATAAAGTGTTGCAAGGTGAGATATTGCCAACGTAGCAACGACCGTCGCCATCACTTCCCATGGATTGATCACAATACGAAGACTGTCGATCATGTACACATTGGCTGCAAGGCCGATGTGGACTTGCGCGAGAACCCATGACGTCACAAGGCCTAAGATCACCCCCAAGATGGCCCCCATGCCACCGGCCATCCAGCCTTGATAAACAAAAATACGCATCACACGGGCATCGTCGGCACCGATGGCTTTGAGGATCCCTATTTCTTGGGTGCGATCAATCACGTTCATGAAAAGTGTCGATGCAATGTTAAATGCAGCGACGATGACGATGCACAGAAGAACCAAAAACATCACTATTTTTTGCAGTTTGAGTGCGGTAAAAATGCTCGCATTAAGCTTACGCCAATCAAGCGCACGGTAGGGATAACCCCCCACGCTTTGCGCGAGCGATTCGCCAATCACAAGAGCGCGTGCTGGATTTTTGAGTTTGATTTCAATGCCAGTGACGCTTCCGTCAAGTCCGAGCAATTGCTGTGCGGCAGGCAACGCCATGTACAACAGGCGCGAATCAAATTCATACATGCCAGATGCAAATACACCCCCGATTCGAAAGTTCATGCGTTTGGGTGCGTTGTTCGATTTTCCCGACATGCCCACTGGAGTAATCAATGAAAACACACTGCCGATGGGTTTGCCGAGTTTGCGAAATAATTCGATGCCAACGATGGTGCTTGGGATCCCATCCTGATCGGCTATATAAGCAACTACGGCCTTTTTCCCGTCTTCTGGACGTGCAAAATGCTTACAAGTATTTTCCACCATACGCTCGCACATATGCAAAGCCACAGAGGTGACATTGGGTGACGCATTGGGAACGATGCCTTTGATCAATACGCGCAAGCCATCGGCGGCGCCTGCAAGCATCGCTTCGCTGAACACAAAAGGTGCAGTCGCAGCAACTTCTGGATGTTGGTCAAGCGCTCCCGTAATGGCAGGATATTCGACAAAATCAACACCATATTTTTGCAACACAACGTGCGCATTGGTGCCAAGAAGTTTGTCTTCAACTTCACGTTGATAACCGCTCATCACCGATGTCACGGCGATAAGTGATGCAACACCAAGGGCAATGCCTGAAACCGTAACGACCGATTGTACAGACCAAAGTCCGCCATCATTTCCAATCAAATAACGCTTGGCCATATTCCATTCGAGTTGATCGTTGTTATTTTTCCCCGCAAACAAATACGACAACGAGCTTCCAATAAGACCAGCAAAAATGGCACACAATGCCCAGAGGATCACAAGCCGGTCCCACATCGGGCCTAAGGTTTGTAATCCCCACGTCAGATCAATATATGTTTTTGCAGATTCATCGCGAAACAAGGCATTAAGGCCATAAGCACCGTGAATAAAAATTGAGATGCCGGTAAAAATTGCCAACGAATAGGATTCCCATACAGCCAAGCTTTGGGAGATCTTGCCCATGATGGCGCCTGCGCCCGCAACAATGAAAAGTCCTGCGACAAACAAAATCAAAGGTCTGTCATCGGATGCGAGATAGGGCACACATAGCCATTCAAGCACAATACAGCCTGCAGCGGTAAATCCCATTCCAGCGAACCACGCATGCCAAGAAAAACGGCGGCGCCATAGACTCGTGATGAGACCAATCACCGTAATATAGCCAAAGCCAACCACAAGACGCAGGATCTGCGAAACAAACCAACGTCCGAAAGAAAAGGAACCACCTGTGCTCATAAATTAATCTTGATCTTTTGCGAGTGTTTTATAGAGATCTTGCGGGCGTTGTCCGTCCACGGGCGCGCGGTATTCATTGGAGTGCTTTACCATAACGCGACTCGCAGCAAAAATCTCGCCGTTGAAACTGCCTTCCACCACCACACCCATGCCTTCTTGAAACATTTGAGGCGGTGTTCCATGGGACTGCACACGCACATGGGGCACATCGCCTTCTGCTGCATTCCCCATTGAAAATGCGAGATTTAAAGTTTCAGGCTGCCACACCACGCTGCCTTTGCGAACCAATCCACCCAAACGAACGACAGCGCCTTTCCCAGCATCACCGTGTGCGAGAAGCTCTGGAACATCCCAGTAATACACCAGATTTTTTTCAACATCACCGAGAAGGAGATAGGCCAAGAGTGCGCTTGCGGTGCCCAAAGCGCACAATGCTGCAATCCGACTGTACTTGCGTGTACTCATGGCAGTTTCTCTTGATTGGGGCGCGATTGTTTCCACGCGAATATGCCGTACGAAATCAATACAAACCAAACGATGCTGTAGGCTGCGTTGACGTAGTCCCATCCACCGTTGATCAGGCCGTTCATCGTGGATCTCCTTCGTTCATCATCAAAATATCATTCTGTGCGCGCAATCGCAGGGCAACAACACGGCGCCGTACGAGCCATAGAAATGCAAAAAGAAACGCAAAAGCGCCAATACGCAAAGGTGTCACCATGGCAGGATCCATGGTTTTGGGACTCGATTGCAGTTGATGCAAGCTGTTCCACATTTTCACGGAAAACCAGACGATTGGAATATCGGCATAGATAATGATCCCAACCACCGCGCACCAGGTGGAACGTCGCCTGTCATCATCGATAGCACCACGCAAGGCGAGATAACCCGCATAGGCAAAAAACATGATAGCCGCAGTGGTAAGACGTGGATCCCATGTCCACCAAACGCCCCATGTAGGGCGTCCCCAAAGGGATCCAGTGATCAATAAAAGAGCGTTAAACACAAGTCCAACTTCCGCGCTTGCCGCGGCCACATGATCTGCACCCGATTTACCTGAAAATAAATAAATCACGCTGGCAACAAGACATGTAGTGTATGCCATGAGTGCGGCCCAAGCCGAGGGCACATGCACAAACATAATGCGATATACATCACCCATCATGGCTTCAGGGGGGGCAATCCAAAGGCCCCAAATAGAACCCAAAAGAAGCAATCCTGATGCGATAATAAACAAACCCAAATCCAAAAAACGTCCCATGGATTATTCCTCTACGATCCGCTCAAACAAGACGATACCGAGAATGCTGTATACAAAGGCAAAGATCACAAGCACCGACATCCAACCGCCAAATTCATGCATGGGATCGCCAAACAATACCAGAGATGTCGCTTTCACCGAGGCAACCAACGCGGGCACCAAAACAGGAAATAGCAGCATGGGAAATAAGATATCCCGCGCTTTAAGTTGTGTGGCCATGGTGGCGTAAATCGTTCCAGGTGCGCTGATGGCCATGCTGCCTGAAAGTACAACACCGGCAAGGCGTGCAAACCCCAAAGTAGGTTTTACTTCAAACAATGCAAATGACATGGGAAAAAGGATCAGTGCGATGCAACAAAGAAACAATGCATTGGACACAAGTTTTCCAAGAAAAAATCCGCGCATGTCGACAGGCAGCAGTCGCAAACCTTCAAGCGCTCTGTCGTCCATTTCAACGCGCATGGACTCGCTGAGGCTTAGGGTGCTTGTGAGTAAAATCGCGAGCCATACATAACCAGGTGCATGGCGCCCCAAAGTGACTGCATCGGGCCCTGCTGCAAATGAGAAAAGTAACAAAACCAGCGTCGCAAAACACAACGCACCTTGGGCACGCGCACGACCGCGCCATTCGATACGCATATCTTTTTGCAGCGTGGCCCATCCTGAACGTAGGAAATTCATGGGGTTGCTCCCCTCAGAATGCCGCCATCAAGCCACAATTCACGATCGCACAATGCATAACCTCGGTCGTGATCGTGGGTGGACATGATGATGGTCACGCCCCGTTGTTTAAAATCGGTAATGATCTCTTCTTGAAGCTGTACGCCATCCACATCCAACTGCCCAAAGGGTTCGTCGAGCAGTACCAGTTCGGGTTTTTGAAGAAGCATGCGCGCAAGACCCAAGCGTCGTCGCATTCCGGCTGAAAATTCAGAGACAGGGCGATGGGCATGTTTCTTTAAATTGACGCGTGCCAGTGCGCTTTGCAGTTCCTGGGTGGACAGGATAAGCCCGTAATTTTTAAGTAACACAAGATTTTCGTGGGCAGTAAGTGCTTCGTAAAGATGTGTGTGATGGGTGATCAAGGCCAGGCGCTGTCTTATTTCATGATAGTGCGTTTGGGCATCAAGCCCGAAAAGACAAAGTGTGCCTTGGCTTGGTTGTAATGCTGTGGACAACACACGCAAAAGTGTTGTTTTTCCTGCACCATTGGCACCTCGCAAAAAAACGGACTCACCCCGCTGAATGGTCAACGAGATCCCACGAAGGGCCCAATGACGACCATATCGTCGTGCCAAGTGATGGGCCTGAATGGACATGGGGCTTTAATAGCGCGTTAGAACCAAATCGTCATCCCCGTGCCAAGTGGGGTCATGTGTTTACTGTTAACACTGCACTGCGTTATATTTATACGTATTTTCGTCGCAATCGCATGCCCATGAAACCCACCGAAACAAGCCACGCCAAGGCCGATGGTGCGAAGCCTGTTGTATTGCATCCACCACCGCCGCCATCACTGTGACCGCAATCAGTATCGCAGCTGCAGGAGGCCTCGCATGTGTGGGATGTATCGCATGCACATGAGTTGCTGTGCGGTACGACAGGGGGTGTTGAACACTCCCGATCGCATGCGCAGCTTACGTCACAACTGAATGACACATCACATGCACAGGTGGGCGCAGGAGGAACCGGCGGAGCAGGAGGTGTGGGTGGCGCAGGGGGCGTGGGCGGCGTGACACCACCAGGGGTTCCTCCTCCACCAAACAAACTATCCGAGAGACATGCACCACCAGGCGCATTCGAAAAGCCAAGACAACGAAAGCCACTTGGGCAACTGGCCGTAATATTGGGATCGCATGTTTTTGAGCAAAAACCACCCGCACTGGTGCCTTGGCAAAACATGTCATTGGCACAGTCCCTCTCGCTCGTGCACGTTTCGCCCAGTTGTTTCGTGCCTTGTGGCAATTGTTCAACCCCACCGCAGACATTCGCATTGGTGCAGGTCAATTGACCTGAATAGAATTCTTCACCGTTGTTACTTTGGTCAATAATTTTGGGACAAGGTGTCGCTTGGCTACAGGTAAATGAAGCCGCGGACGGATAAAGAAAGCATGCGCCCAATTCATCGTCGCGGGTGAGATCGCGGGAACGAAGCCATGGATCCACAGCAGGAGACATGGTGGGTGGATCGCTCATGGAATTGCCTTCAAGCACATGGTTAAGGCCAAACATGTGTCCCATTTCGTGGATCACCACACTACGCACATCAATCGCATGTCGACTGCCTGCTGTGGACCACGTGTTTCCATAACCATTGAGCGCGATATCGGCTTCAGCAATTCGACCGTAACCATCAAAGACAGGCTGCGTAACACCGAGTACGTAATCACCAAATTGCCATCGATTGTCTTCAACCCATACGATGCGATTAACACCGTCAGAACGATTGCTGGTCAGCGACGTTTCGCTCAGAGTCGTGGTCCCTGATTCTACGATATTCAAACCGCTGCAATCGACAGCATTCCATGCCTGTTGTGATGCACGCACTTGCGCCACATCACTTCCATCGGTGATGCTGCCTACGCCATCACTATCAAGCTGATAGCTGAATGATTTCGTGGGCCATTTGACCGCGTAATTATTTTGGAGACTGACCGAATAAGCACCTGCGACAGAAGCAAACAGTACCGAAGCAAGACATGCAAACCACGGGGTCATTTTCATTGGCGTGCTCCTTCCTTGGCGAATTGTCGCAATGTGGAAAGCAGCTGAGCGATGCTTTTAGGCATCACATCTTCAAACGGTTTTTCTTCCCCATGGGGATCTTTCACAAAATGCAAACTGCCCATGTTGCGATGTACTGTGCGTTCACCATTTTTATTTTCAATACGAAACACACCTTGCTCAAGACCTATCGGGATGAAACGACCTTCCCCCGTGGATTCCAGCAACACCACCACTTCTTCACCCATTTTAAATTGTGGCATGCCAGGAATACGCGCGATGCGTTCCCCAGATCGACCACCAGGGAAAACCACGCTAAGTTTGCTTCGGTCGGCTTGAGGACCTCGTAACACTTCAATGATATTAAAGTTAACGCGGGTTAAGAACGGCCCTGAAGCATCCGTAGACAAATCATCGTCAACGGCTCCCACCGTTGCATGAATCACCCAGGTTGACGCTTGGGTCAGTTCGCGAAGCGGTGCATGGCGTACCACGGTCGCATACGCTTCACTTGAAAGTGTTAAAAAGAGGTGACAGGCAAGTACGATGGAGTAACGCATGGATCCCCCCCGCGTGCAGTTCCGTCGTTAGAGTGCTAAGTAATCACACTTTGTGTCAAGCGAGGAGCACAATGCAGATCGAAGAAATTGTTGAAGAATGGTTAGCGCACGACCCCGATCCCAACACGCGATTTGCGTTGAAGCGCTTGTTGGACGCCCATGATCTCAATACATTGCGTGCGCTTTTTGCAGGGCGTTTGTCCTTTGGCACTGCGGGTTTACGTGCAGAAGTAGGCCCAGGACCACTTCGCATGAATTGTTTGGTGGTTAGACAAACAACTGCAGGGCTCGCACAATATCTTGCCAAAACGGTGCCTGATGCTGAAAAACGCGGCATTGTGGTTGGTTGTGATGCGCGCATTGATTCAACACGTTTTGCATCCGAAGCTGTCGCTATTCTTTTAGAACATGGCTTTATTGTGCATCATTTCCAAACGCCTATGCCCACGCCCGTTTTGGCCTTTGCTGTACGCGATCTTGGTGCATCAGCGGGTATTGTAATAACGGCGAGCCATAATCCAAGCACCGACAATGGCATCAAAGTGTATTGGGGCGATGGAGCACAAGTCATTCCACCCCATGATACAGGCATTGCCTATGCCATTACCGCAGGGGCGCAACTTGCTGCGCCATCCCTCAATAGGGCCCAGCAAGCTACACACATACGGTATGACGAAGACAGTGTCGTCGAACGTGCCTATATTGCAACGATCTTAGGAAAGACCCATACAACGCACGTTCAGCCATCCATCGCCTATTCGCCACTCCATGGCGTAGGAGGCCGTATTGCGCAGCTCGTGTTGCAACGCGCGGGATTTTCACAGGTTCATGTCGTTGCCTCACAAATAAAACCCAATGGTCGCTTCCCCGGCATCCCTTATCCCAACCCTGAATATCCAGAAGCATTTCATGAAGTGGTCACATTGGCGGATCAGGTCGGTGCAGATCTCGCTTTGGCGAACGACCCCGATGCGGATCGTCTTGCCGTCGGGGTACGCGATGATGATGGCAATTTACGCGTTTTAACAGGAAATCAAATCGGTGTGTTGCTCGCCGATTATGTTTTGGGCGGCCATACGAATCATTGTGCAGTAGGAACAACGATCGTGTCATCGCGTATGCTATCGCGCATGGCAGAGCATGAAGGTGCAGATTACTTTGAAACCCTGACTGGCTTTAAGTGGCTCGCTGCCCATGCTGCTATTTTAGAAAAATCAGAAACACGTTGGCTTTTTGCTTATGAAGAGGCGCTTGGATACGGACTTCATTCTGAGATCCGAGATAAAGACGGCATCAGTGCTTTGCTCGCATTTGCTCAACTGACGGCACGCTGTATGGAAAACAGCACCTCCCCATGGAAACGCTTGGGTGAACTGTATCTGCTTTATGGTATGCATATCACAACACAGATCACCATGCGTTTGGAGAGATCGGGCGGTGAGATAATGCAAGAACTTCGCACGCGAACGGGCACGTCTGATTTTCCATTGCTCTATGATTATCGCAATGCCATCAAAGGCCTTCCTACAACAGATCTGTTGGAGTTTTGTGCTGGCGATACACGTATTTTGATCCGTCCTTCAGGCACAGAACCTATTCTTAAATGCTACGCCGAACGCGTGGTGCCTCTTGCATCGGATGATTTTTGGTTTACCGCCTATGCTGAATATGAAATCCAACTGAAACAAACAGTACAAGCCTTCATGTCTAAATTGGTACATGTTTCTGCATGAAAAAATCCACGCTTGCTATGGTCTCCCCATGCTTGTAAGAAAATACATGAGATGGGGCAGGGATGACCATGAACGATAAATACTGTGCGCGGGTAAGATTTGCGCACAGTATCTGCTGCAGGATATTCGTATTCGGACTTCCCAATGCCTCTCGGTGCGAACATATGCGAGCCGGATCATGAAGTGGCACGCACCAACGACAAATCAACCGAGCAGAGAAGAAGGAAGCGCAGCATGAGTAGCCAAGACCAAAATCAGCAACGTGGGACCGTCAAGTGGTTCAACGACAGCAAAGGCTTTGGATTCATCACACCAGAAGATGGCGGCGAGGATGTATTTGTTCATTTTTCGGCCATTTTGTCTGATGGATTCAAATCGTTGGCTGAGGGTCAGCATGTTGAATTTGAAGTGATCCGGAGCGACAAAGGCTTGCAGGCAAAAGCTGTACGCGCACTCGCCTGATCAATGCCCTTGCATCACCGCCCCATCAGGCATTCCCATCATCCAATTCATATCAAAATCATGGAAAATAATCAGGTAATCGCGATCAAGACGCATCTCTTCCTCAGGCGTTTTAACCACGATGGCTGAAAACAAACCTCGACCGATATTTTCTTGTGATCGTGCGTGATCATGCATTGGCCATGTTCCAGCAGTGTCCGCCGTCCATTCATACACAACATCGGAGCCACCCGGCCACGCCACATCATCAGGTGTTGTGCCATCGTTGTTGATATCGTAACGAACCCCATGAGGATGCAGTGACGCCGGTGCTTCTTTCATGACGTTACGCAAATGCACACGCACGTGGGTGCCAAGCCTCAACGCCAAAACCCATGGCATCCATGTGGTTTCTTGAGGCCGGATCATCTGCTGAATGGTAGATGATGTTGCTTGCCTAAACGTCGCTTCATCAGAAAAGGGAATATACAACCGCGCAAGGCGTTCAACCGATTGTAGCGACGATGTAAACGTATCAAATTCACGGGCAACAGCCAATGGAACCTCTGCAGCAACCACCCATACATCCACCGTTTGCCCATCCCCCCCAAGAAGCGGCGGAAGTTCTGTGGGATAGCGCCCATCGACACCAACACCTGTGGTGTCGCCTGGTTCTGTCACGCGAAAGATCCCCCACATCCCTGAAAGCATATGAGGCTCCACATGACAGTGATACATCCAATCGCCTGCGCCGGCACGCGGTATTGCACTCAATGCACCGGCACCGGCATAAAACTCCGCACCATCATACACTTCGGCTGGCATCAATTCACGTGTGTCGATAAACCGATTTCCCTCAGGCCAGATGTGCCCATGCACATGAAAATCATGCATTTCCGGCCCGTATGATATCACACGAATTTTCACACGTTCTCCCACGCTTGCGCGCAAAAGAGGCGTGAGAGGATCAGGTAACATCATGGATGCATGACTGCCTGAGCCCATCATGAGATCTGCTTCGCTGATGGGACTCACTTTTTTGGAATTAAGAAGCATCCATCGTGCGTAGAGATTTTCCGAACGAAAGTTGAGACTGTGTCCGTGATTGCACATCACGTGGGCGTTATTACCACTCCCCATGGGCAAGCACCCAAGCTGAACCTGCTCACGGGTAAGCGGTGCCGTAGATAATTCGTGCGCATGATCATCATGCGCATCATCCCCATGCCCTTGCACGCAGGCACACGCCATCACATTCACAACACAAAATAAACGTTTTATCATGAAATCGCGATATCATACGCCACAAGATCAGTAACGGCTTCTTCGACAATGTCGAGACTCAAAGACCAAAGTCCCCGCATACTGGCTGCAACATTCTTGATCACATATTTTCCATCACCCACTTCTTCGACAAATGGAATCTTGCTTCCTCCATGACCCATTTCTTTATGAATAAACATCACCGAGATCGTAAGGCCTGAAACAGGCAATCCGTCTGTATTGCGTACCGTGAGATCCAAATTTTTTACCAAGCCCACGGCAAAAGGCTCAGGAATATCAAGCCATACGCGATAATACGCATCTTGCGTTGACTTCATGATACCCGCAGGCTCAGGTGTCGGCGTGACATCGGTGGGTTGGGTATTGTCATTCTCAGGCGGTAAATCAACCGTTGGTGCTTCATTGCTTCCACAGGCCCCAAATGCGATCGCAAAAACAAATACAGAAATTTTAGAAATAATCATGACTTCTCCCCGCACAGCATAGGCCTGCGCAGGGAAAACGTGACTTATATTTTAAGAAAAAGACAAAAAAACGATTCGCATACCTGATCTGCCTACAGTGTCAAAAAGTTCTGTTTCGGACAAATGTTGTTCGACTCTGACAGAACCATCACAAATTCAAAAGCACTCAAAATATCTCCGGCTATACTCTGGTATGGGGGTAATCATATGGAAGCAAAAGAAATTGTGCGACGTGTGGTTTGCTTCTCTGGTGTTGCTCTTGCTTGCTTGATTTCAATTCCAAGTTTTGCTGATACAACTCCGCTTCATGCCATGCCGTTACAATCGCAGATGCAGTTTCTAATGCTGCCCCAAGCAGCACAACGAGTGGCGCAAGAACAGCTTCAAAAGATGGGACATTTCGATGAGGCCCGTACCGTTTTGGACCACTCCGGGCGTTTCTTTATCGTTGAAGATCCTGTCCATGATGGACCAACTTTTCGCGACATGCGTTCTCCCATGCGCACCATCTCCGACACACCTATTTCAGGGTTTACCGCACAAGGTGTTCCCATTTTTCACAGCTTTCCTGGGGCAACAAACGTCATTTATCTTAACTTTCTAGGTGGTGCTATTTCGGGTACTGCGTGGAACGATTACACCGGGGTGGCACGTTTTGATGCGCTTCCCTACGATCCCGACAATAACAACGGTTTTTCCGTGGCGGAACAAAATTCCATGGCCGGCATATGGCGCCGTGTTGCGGAGGATTATGCCCCCTGGAAAGTTGACGTTACCACGGAACGCCCTGCCAATTTTACCACCACCACATTGACTGCCATGATCACCAAGCATCTCACAGCATCGGGGGTACCCATGCCTTCGTCCGGTGCCGGTGGCATTGCATATGTTGATATATTCAATTTCAGTCAGTCCGCTTATTATGCACCTGCATTGATCTATTACGATAATTTGGCGGGTGGCCTTGAAAACATAGTGGCTGAAGCAACAACCCACGAACTCGGTCATAACTTTGGTCTTTCCCACGACGGTATCACAAATGGCAGCGCATATTATGGCGGTGCAGGTACCGGGAATAGTTCGTGGGGCCCGATCATGGGCGCGCCGTATTCTCGTTCTGTTACTGTATTTAACAATGGTGATTATGCCGGTGCCAACAACCACGAAGATGATTTGGCCATTCTTACCGCGCACATGGGTCTTAAGGTCGACGACGTTCCCAACACCGCCATCACTGCCGCACCGTTGACTAAAACCAATGGTACGTTCAGTCGCAGCGGGTTGGTCGAATGGTACACCGATATAGATGTGTTTGCCGTCGACGATATCAACTCGCTGACAGTTTCTGTCACACCGTACCGAAGCACCACGAATACGCCAGGCAACAACGTGGACTTGGCGTTGGAGCTATTCGACACCGCGGGAAATCGCGTCGTTCTCTCCAGCCCCGATGATTCAAGCGCCGCATCGCTGTCGGCCATCAATCTCGTTCCCGGAAGATATTATATTAGAGTGTTTCCCGTGGGCAATCCCGTCACACCATACTCTGTTTATGGCATGATGGGTCAGTATGATCTCGCAGGAACTTACACCAATGCGCCACCGCCACCAACATCCACTGTTATTTACCAAGCAACCATGGCCACCTATCCGACGGGGTGGACCGTCAACGTGGCGGGCACATGGCAATACGGAAAACCAAGTTCCATACCAGACCCCAAGGGCTTTGCGGTGGTTGGCACAGTGATCAATGGAACGGGTTTGTATCCCGAACCCATTGCCAATGCGCAGCAACTTATTTCCAAGGGTTTTGCAACCGTAGGGTATACATCGGCGACGCTCACGTTTGATCGTTTTTTGGGTATTCAAGCGGACGATGTTGCAAGCGTCCATGCATGCGATGCGGCTGGGTGCACATTGCTGTGGAACAACAACAATGCTGCAGTCATCGATACGGCGTGGCAAACCATCACTTACACCATTCCCGCCGCGAAGCTTGGCAAGGAGAAAGTCGCGATTCGATTTGGCATTGGCCCCGTCAAAAAACCTGCCGTTGGATCGAGCACAAGCTTTGGTTGGAACATCAAGAATTTCAAGATCACTGGGAACAAGTAGGGCGTGTCATACTGTCGCAATCAGGTCATACTAACCCCGTAGCACGTGATACTGCCGAGTCACCAAAGCACTTGCGCCTACGCCCATGGCAACCGCCAATATCGTGCCTAGGCCGAAACACGTGCAAACAAGTCCCGCCGTGGCAAGTGCGCTTGCAGAAGCGGTAACCCAATATTCGGCCGACAATCGCCATATCCCAGCACGACGTGCAATCACCATGCCTGCCAAAGCCCCGCCCGTGGCACACGCCACAGAACACCACGACACGCAAAACAGACCAAACATTTGTGCATGGTCGTCTGCATGCCCATTGGCCAGAATCGCCACACCAGCCGGAATAAGTCCTGCGAGCAAACCTGATCGCAATCCCGCGTAAACGCCAAACCAAAATCGGCCGCGTTCGTAAGCCCGCAGAAGATCCGCTTCACGCGCGTTTTGTATTTTCGTGCTCATGCTTCACCCACAAACGCTTTAACCGCGCCAAAGCCCGCTGACGACGTTTGCGAAATGCCGCCGTCCACGGATGTCCATGTTCACCCACCCCAATCTCCAAAGCATCTTTATCCGATGGAGATAAACGATCCATCAACATGTGCAATACCGACTCAAGATCCAATTTAAGTATTTCTTGTTCTGGAGAAAGAGGAGATATCGATTCCGGTAAATGATATTTCTCACGCCGCAACCGTTGCGTTCGCCACGTCCGACATTCCCAACTGGCCAAAGTAAGCGCCCACGTCAGCACATCACCTGCAGGATCAAAACATGTGGCTTGAAAAAAAAGTTTATGAAGCGTCTGCTGTGCCAGATCTTCTGCGGCATCCTCATCGCCCACAAGCCGCGCGCACCATAAGCGTACGCGCGGCCATAACTGCGCGAAAATCGGACTAAATGCCGAACGATCTCCGCCTGCGAGCTGCAGCATCAGCCCATTGAGACGTATACGATCTGCTGGGCTCAGCCGCTGAAGCATGTCAACTGTCTGTATGGCACGGACATGGATCACAAGGACAGTCCTCACCGCACGGACATAATCCCGCAGACAAACCAATGGCGGGCAACGCAAGTCCGAACAACATCGTCAACACATGAGAAAAACGTCGCATCGCTGTCTCCTTTTAGAAAAGCCAGACGCCTGGCTTTCGTATAGGCAGCCCATGCACCCGCGTGACATATTTTTTTCAGCCCTTGCCAGAACAGTCATGCAAAATCTACAATCGGTGCAAGCCTATGAATACGCATTATGACATATTAGGTGTTTCACCCGATGCAAGCATGGCCGATATCAAAGCGGCGTATCGGTATATGGCCAAAGCACTTCATCCCGACAAAGCAGGAGGCGATCCTGCTGCCGAAGAACAATTTAAAGCCCTATCTGCGGCCTATCGCATTTTGTCCAACCCTTTGCGACGTCGCCATTACGACGCAACACTCAAAATAAAAAATCCCACGCCCGAAAATATTATTGCTGCAATCAAAGACATTGCTTGGGGCGTTTTTGAAAACATAACAGGACGCAAGCATTCGCTTGAACGCCATCATGGCATGGCTGGACGCGATCACAATTACACACTCACAATCGATCTTCCACTCGCTATGCTTGGTGGTGAAACATCGCTCGACGTCGCAATAAGCGGCCTATGTGAGACATGCCATGGAACCGGTACTGCGCCAGGATCTATACAAAAACCTTGCCAACCTTGCCGTGCCACTGGAGAAATTCGCTTTCATCAAGGTCTATTTACCATGCGCAAACAATGCACAGTGTGCCGTGGTCAAGGGCGCGTGACCATGGCACCATGTATTTCATGTGAAGGCCATGGACGCATTCCTCGAACAACCACCATGCGCGTCAAAGTGCCAAAAAATACACGTTACGGCACAGTCTTGCGCTATGCAGGCCTGGGCACACCCGGGCCCCAAGGAACATGTGGCGATCTACGCGTAACAATCCACATCAACGCCCATCCATTCTTCGACCGCCGAACCGACGGGATACATTGCACCGTGCCGATCACCTTCACGCAAGCAGCCCTTGGCGCAACTTTGGACGTTCCGTGCATCACCGGAGAAATGCGAACCATTCAAATACAACCCGGTACCCAATCGGGCACCGTGCTCTCTTTGCACAATCCACCTTGTGATATTCCACACAAAATTCGACTTCAGATAGAAACCCCCCAAGCCGCAGATCCACAGCTACGAGAAATTCTCGAGTCGCTTAAGAATATGGAACAAAATTTGGTGGGTTATCCGCGCGTGAATAATTTTAAGAAATCTTCTTTGGAACGTGGGCGTCCCGCCAAACAAAATCATTGATCGCGCGACGAACATACAATAGCGATGGCATCCATTAAACTCGGGAGGGGAAGATGTTTGCTCGCGTGATACTGTTCGTCACGTTGCTTATCAGTACAATCAACTGCGGAACGGACAATAGTTCATCTCACAATCAACCGGAAACGCCCTCAAGCAGCAACAACATCGCCGTCGCCGCAGATCTTCAAACACAACAGAGACTCTGCGCGGAGGTATGTGAACATTTTCGGCAAACATGTAACTTTCAACCCAGTGACGGCGACTTCGAAGAATGCCTTGATGAGTGTAGACAAAAATCCAACAGCACACGATCCGAGTTCTTCAAACCACTCGCGGAATGCGTACTGAGTCTTTCAGCATGTCCCGACAAACATCTCGGACAGCAATGCGAGACATCGGCTTCCGTAGGGCTGAAGCCAACCGAGGCCCACTACACCTATGCGAGGAGCTGCACAGCAATAGCGAACACATGTCACAATGTGAGTTTGAACCCTGAATGCGATATCGGTGGCAAAATCCTCACCTACACAGACGAACGAACCAACGCAATGACAGCATGCTTCACACAAGCGTGTGAGTCGATACAAGCGTGTCTTTCTGCTTTAGACTGATCCCTTTTAAGAAATCTTCTTCAGGATCATATCGCTAACCAATTTAGGATTGGCTTTGCCTTGCGTGGCTTTCATCACCAAGCCCACCAAAAACCCTAGAAGATTGCTTTTCCCTGATTTAAATTTTTCGACAGACTCTTGATTGGCTGCCAAAATCTCATCCACAATCGGCTCAATGGTCGATACATCGCTTACTTGCTGCAAGCCCTTCGCATCAACAATTTTCGATGGATCGGTGCCTGTCTTCAGCATCTCTTCAAAAATGTCTTTGGCGATTTTTCCTGAGATAACACCCGTATCAATAAGGGCCACCAATTCACCGATGGCTTCCGGTCCAAACTTAAGCGCCGTGAGCGGGCTGTCTTTCACTTCACGCAAGACATCGTTGATCACCCAGTTGGCCACCGACTTCACATTGTTGTGGCGCGCAAGGGCCGCCTCAAAAAAATGGGCGATTTCCGCATCGGCCGTGAGAATCGTCGCATCGTACTCTGACAGCGAGAGAGCTTTGGTGTAACGAACACGCTTTGCACCTGGAAGCTCTGGCAAATGCTTCCGCACATCGGCCACTTCCGTATCTCCCAGTACCAAAAGTGGCAGATCGGGATCAGGAAAATAACG
>SYDY01000064.1 GCA_005801425.1 Bdellovibrionales bacterium
CCCGCATCCACAAAAGCCATGTGACGCGCATGAATTGTGTGCTTGCGATGGCACTTATTAAACGCGTCACAACGCTTTTGTGGATGCGGGAGGACACTGCACACGGATGCCGAGGCAAAAACGAACACTATGAATCAAAAATACCCGATAGCCTTGGAAACCCTACCCCTGCCCCCACAACAACTTGGTTCGCAGTGTATGAAAGTGATCGGTGTCTGGATGTTGCAACAAACGCACAGGCACCGACGCTTTGGTGATCCGGATCACATCGCCATGATGGATCCCATAGCCCGATTGGCCATCCAGGGTCACAAAAGCCTGATTGCCCTGCACGCACGCAATCGTAAGCTCGCCTTCAGCGCGCAACACCACCGGACGATGGGTCAAGTGATGAGGACAAATCGGCGTCACAATGCATGCTTCAATCCCAGGCTCTACAATAGGTCCGCCCGCTGCCATGGAATAGGCTGTACTACCGGTGGGGGTTGAAACCACCACACCGTCACCCCGAAACTCCGTCAGCTGTTTACCATCACGTTCTACGAGATAGGTTGTAATGCGCGCAAGATTGCCCGATGCCACCACCACGTCGTTGAGCACCGGCTGATCAAGCACCACGCGGCCTTGGGTTTCAACTTTCGCCCACAAACGCATTCGGTCTTCATATGGAAGTTGCTCAGCCAAGGCTTTGGGAAACAACGTCAACAATTCATGGCTTGCGATCTCAGCCAAAAATCCAAGGCGTCCAAGATTGACCGCAAGAATGGGGACAATGCGTGTAGGAAACAACCCTGCTGCACGAATGATGGTTCCATCCCCGCCCAAACAAAGCACCATGTCAATATCGCTCAGATCGCTCTCTGCCGACACCACTTCGATATTTTTTATCGGACATGCCTCTTCTTGTTCGTCTTGAACAAGGCGCAATTGCACATCAGGAAACGCATCCTGCACCTTCTGGAGAAGCTCCCACGCCCCCGCGCTGTCTGCCCGTTTCACAACCGCAATGCGTCGTTTTCCCATGACGCAACCCTAACCGAAAACGCCTCATTAATCCACGCATCTGGCGAACAACGCCATGTCAAGGTATTGTGTCTTATGCCCGCCGCCGAAATTCACCGTCATACGGATCCCCACAGGTCCTATTCAACCCGCGATGTCGCACGCTTGGCCCATGTTTCCGAATGGTATGTTCGTGCGTGTGCCCGTGATGGTGTGATTGATGGTGGACGCCATTCAGAAGAGAAAGAAAAAACACGTTTTCATTTTGATTTTGAAGCCGTGCTGATCTTGCGCATGGCAGGCCGGTTGATCACCCAAGGTGCATCGCCCACCCAAGTTCGCCGCGTCATCAAAACCGTCAAAGCACAAATCACCCACGGCCGAGTAACGAGCACCCTCTTTGAAGCCGCAGGCAAAGCCCTGATAGCCCAAAACGATGGTGCGCGTTGGGAGCCTTTGTCGGGTCAGGCCCTGTTGCCTTTCGGATCGGAGCCTCAGGAAAAAAAACTGGATCTGATTTCCCCAACCGCAGAGCGCATGCGCCTCGCCCTCGCGGCCGAAGAGATGCATCCAGAAAAAGCCCTAGCGCTTTATGCCCAGGTGCTCACCGACGAGCCCGAGAACAAACAAGCCCATATTCAGCTTGGACGTTTGTATGGCGAATGCGGCGATATGGCCCGTGCCACGGCCCATTTCAGGCAAGCAATCCGTCTTGATGCCAAGGACGCCCTGCCTCATTTCCAAATGGCGGTGGCCTACCATGACGCAGGCCAGGACAAGAACGCCATCGCGGCGTATCGTGAAACCCTCAAACGCGATCCCATGTTTGCGGAAGCCCATTTTAATTTGGCGGCACTGCTTGAAGAACTTGGGGAAAATACGGCGGCTTTGCAGCACCTGCAGGCCTATCGGCTCATTTCAGGCCGACCAAGTGCATGAAAAATCGGGAGAAATCGTAAAATCTCTTGACCTTTCCCATCCCACCTTGTACCTACCTCTCCGTTCCTTTTGCCGCGCAAACGGCAAAGTGGGGTGGTAGTTAAGTTGGTTATAACGCCGGCCTGTCTCGCCGGAGGCCGCGGGTTCAAGTCCCGTCCACCCCGCCATTTACTTCACAAATCAATCCAAATCGATTTTACAAAAATGATGAAAGCAAGCTTTCTTGTTCTTCTCGGAACGTTGGGCTGCGCTGGCCCCGCACACCAGATCAGGCACACACATGCACATACCACCGCGATCGTCCATACACGTGCTGCTCAATTTTTAAATAAGCTCACGCCAGAGCAGCAAACACAGGCCGTTGCGGCCTATGAAAGCCCTTATCGCAATCGCGGATTTTGCTACGTGCTCGCCCATTGCAAAAACGATCCAGCAGGCATTCGCATCAGTGCACTCACAGCAACGCAAAAACATGATCTGCATATGTTTCTCGCGCGTCTGTTGAGTGATGCCGGTTATTACAAAGCCATGAGCATCATGCACCGCGAAATGCTTCTACAAGAAATGGAAGATGCCCATCGTGCAGCACCGCAAACAATCACGCTCACAGGAAGTCCCGCCATGCCCACGTGGGCCCCGCCCAAAACACGCGATCATGAGGCGTACTATGTGGCCTTTTTTGGGGATCCCCGCACCGATCAACATTGGGCAGTGCGTTTTGAGGGCCATCATCTTACGGTAAACGTCACATGGGATCATGATCACACCCAGGTCTCGGTATCGCCTGTATTCTTCGGTGCAAGCCCTGTGGCCATCCCCGAGGCTCCGAAAGCGGGCTACCCTCTGTGGCGTGCGACCGAAGGCCAACAGCTGCTCAGACGCGAACTTTTTTTGGCCCAAGAGATCCTCCAAAGTTTCACAGACGCTCAACGTTCACAAAGCCTATGGCCCACCATGCCAGGCGCCGAACTTCAAGGTGGCACGACAATGCCCCTCAAAGCCGCAATGCTCCATGCAGAGGTGCCCGGTGTGCCGTCATCCGAAATGTCCGAGATTGGAAAACATTTGCTGAAAGCTCTCACGCAATCGATGGCAGATCACGTTGATACGCACATCGCGCCCATCCAAAAGATGGGCCATGTCAACTGGCGTGTGTGGTGGCGCGGCGACATCAATACCGATGACGGAGAATTTTACTTTCGCGCTGTGGGCGATGACCGCTATTTGTTAGAAATTCTTTTGGCCGGAAATTTTTCAGTGAATAGCGAACATGCGGCCAATCATGTGCACATCGCTTTTCGTGATCTTACCCATGATTGGGATGCGGATGTTCTTGGCGAACATCTGCACGTGCATCATTGAGTTATCCACCACAAGTGGCATTAGGATCTTTATTCCCACCGGTATCTGGGCCCGATGGTGACGGAGTAATGTTGCCCAAAATATCAAGCACAGTACATGTGGCCAGCTTAGGATTCTGGCTGATGATGAACTCACCCCCTACGCTCGTAAGCGCATCCATATTCAGTGTGGTCAGTTCCGCATTGTTCGCAATAATGACACAGGCATTAATATACTTCAGCAAGGATAAATCCACGCTCACAAGCTTATCACTAGCATAGATCTCAATGCATTGCGCATATTCCAGCTCACCCAACGTCAGTGTCACAAGCTCTGGACAAGAGCTCATGCGGATTTCCCCTCCCACATAGTGCAACATAGGCATGTTTACCGTCGTCAATTTTGTGGCACCGGATAAATAAATGACCCCACCTATGTGTGTCAGTACGGGCAAATCGATCGTTGTCAATTTGGCTGGAGGACCTAATGCCCCTGTGGCAGAAGTCAAAAGGCCATTAATTCCCCCTCCCATCTTTTTCAATCCCGGGGCATGAAATTTCGTGACACTTGTCGACTCGAAAAAGAGACCCCCCGCAATATGATCTAACGACGCAGGCAACGTAACTTCCGTCAATTCATTACCCGTCACATAGAGCGATCCGTTAATTTTAGTCTTATCTGCAAGTCCTGCAATATCGTCACTCGTGGCCAAAAAGACGGGACCATCAAGTGTTGTGCTGCTCCCCGCGCCTCCTCCGGGTGCACCATCCTCACCTTTTTCACCCTGGAATGGCGCCAGAAACCATTCTGCGGTCTCGTCGCAATAATAAATTTTATCTTCACTTGAGACATAGATGATCCGACCGACAGCAGCGCTGGTACAATCAGGTAAATCATCCACCAACTCAACAGCGATGGCATTAAGGCGCACATCCTGGGTCTCATCGCCCGAACGTCCATCCGCATCATCCGTGCTGTCTCGATTGCACGACACAAGCGCAAACAAGAGCGTGAGAGCAAACCATCGAGAATTCATACGTGCAAGTATGGCACGAGAAAAAGAGGGATTACAAAAATTTCACCTGGTCACATTGGTTAGATTTTTTTTGGCTGGGAATTTTTCGGTGAACATCTGAATGCGTATCACGAAGCACGAGAAGCGCTAAACGACGACCTTTTCGATACAGACTCCAGCAAACCGTTACTTCTCAACATACGCATCACAGCATCGCAATAATCGGTGGCATAAAAAGAATCAATTGCGGCTTGATAGGTCGCGAGGGTAAGTCCTTGGCCTTTAGGGCACCTATTTTTTTCAGTCCACGACAACAAACCGCCGTCAGGGGACTTACTGCAGCCAGGAATTGTTTTAACGAACCACTTCGCGCCATGGGGACCGCCGTAAGGGTGCCCCGCACTTTTTGGTGCGTCGCGCACACCAAGCGTCGCCATCTGCAGATAGTAAAACGCGTCATCTTTTGCCCACGTCACGAAGGTGGGACATTTGATCTTCATCTGAATATCATCTGCCGGACGCACAGGGTGCGTTAGCACAAGGGCCTTCACATGCTTGAGTGTGGCGGCAGCTTGGCACATCACTTTACCGCCGACGCTGCGTCCAACAAGCACAACACCGCCCTCGCCAACATGAAGTGCTTTGATCACTTGCTTGATGACAGCAGCGCCCGCCACTTGATCACGAAATGCGATTTTGGAACCCGAACTTTCCCCAAATCCCGGCATGCTAAGGCTCACAACCTTGAGACCTTGGGATGCAAGTGGGATCATGATGGGCTCCCAAGCTTTCCAGTCACTTTTTCCACCATCGCCATGAATAGCGATGACTGTGACATGCGCATCCGCCGCGCCCGCTATCTTGCCATGCACGCGCCCATAAGTTGTTTCAATGTAGAGATCAGGAAAGGCAAGGGTCGTCGTACTCGAGAACGCCACGCATGCAGCAGAAACCTGTGAAGTACTGCTACCGGACATGGGGCGTGGAGGTGTTGCGGGTTTCACTGGAAGAAGAGTGCTCATTATTTTGCATCCTTAGAAGTTACGTCATCCGGGACGATATTTCGGACACCATCCGTGCGTACCCATGGCAGCATACGCTTCAATTCGGCAGACAAAAAGTCTGCTCGCATGGGACGTAAAGCAATCGGTTTGCTGTAATCAGGCAATTCGCTCTTCGGATCCGCATGATCAGGACTCATATGGCGCCATAAAGCGTCTGCCACTATTTTCGGAGGGTCCGTTCCCTCGCGATACTCGACCAAGTACGCACGTTCTTCTTCAGAAATTTTCAGGATGGGACCAAGCTTGTTGGCGCGCGTGGTAAGCGTACCTGCAAAATTTTTGGTCACGATTGTATCCAGCGAAGGGCTTTCTCTACGCGAATCAACATACTCAGCAGCTGCTTTTACAAGGATCTTTACTGCATTTTTCGACGAGAAAGTTTTATGCTGATATTCCGTTGCCATCACGAGCTGGTCATCAGTCATGCGCTGGCTTGTTGTCAGCTGTGCCAATGGGCACGGAGCATTGAAAACGGTGGCATCAAATCGGCTCACCGAGCTACCTTTGCTCGCCCGTGAATACTTCACTTCGAGTTCGTGGTATGTTTCCTCACGCAAACTCCCTGTTCGACGCATCCCGGGATTGTCATTCCCCAATTGAATCAAAGAAAGAGCGCGCACAACTTCAGGGCCAATGACCTTAAAGTAATGCTGCAAATAATGACTAGGGATCGGGGGGGTGACCAATTCAAGCACAACCAGATCGCGTACTGCATCCAGTGTCAAGCAGAAGCCCGGAGCATCGTCACCATCGACTGATACCCTTAGCCGCGATTCGTATGCCGCCAGGTGCCCATTCACTACGCAATCGACAACACTTTCAAGGCAACTAAGACGTGCGCCGATATTGTTAAACTGAATTTCGAGCCCAAAACGCTGCTGCCTTTCTTCCACGAGCGCTATCAATTCGCCCCAAGTTGGGCCTGCCGGGGAAATAGGCCGATCTCCGAAATGGTGAAGGCCCGTTTTGCTATCGTGCACAAGTCGTCTGATTTCCCCGTGGGTCAAATAAAGTCTCACGGGATCTGACAAGTCGGTGAGCAAAAAGGATACCGGATTCGTCGCACGCATCTGGAACTGGGCCAACCGATACGGCGCGAGTATATTGCCTTCATTGATTTTTGAACAACTTTGGGGCCGTCCCTCTTTTCGTCTTAAAATTTCGTTCTCAAAATATTCATGGTTCCGCACGGGGGTATCTTTTCGCCCCCCAACGCTTGCCCGCGCTGACTTCGTTTCCCGATCGCTGGCAGTCACGGAGATCGACGATGCTCCCCCAGCAAGCACAGCAAGCTCCTCGGCCTCTGCTTCAATATCTTCGATCGGTTCCATGCATGCTTCGGTCGCTGATGATTTTCTGATAGACGGAAGGGTTGCAGAAGTAGAAAAGCTGTTTTTGCGTTGAAATGCGCCAGCAATTAGCATCATGTTTTCTGCTCTAGAAGACGTATGTGTTGAAAAAACGGTAACCGCAACTTTCACAGGAACGATGTATCCGAGCGACATCTCTTCTGACTTAGGAAGAGATTGTCGTCTTGCTTGAGAAGCTTGAGGCCTTGCCAGGCGCTCAAAAACATCACCAGTCGATTTTGCTTTGGGCACAGGGGGAAGCACCCGGGGAGTGGGTAAATCGACCGAAGGTTGTAGCTGTTGAAAACGAGATCCCTTGCTATGAGACAACATTCTATTTTGCGGCGCTTTGAGTTTACGGCTTTCAGATTGCCTTAATGCATTCGCAAGCGTCCTGTCGGCTGCGGCGCCATGATCAGAAACAGCCGCGGAAGCCTCGTCCTGCGTTGAAGATGCAATGTGAACAAAACGCCGGGAGAACTTATCTGTCTTCGGGGCCATGGCCCATGACATAACAGAAATCAAATACCATAAAAGCAACTATGTGCATGAATGTTTATAGGCCTGTGCGATAAAGGCGTGGGTGTATGTGGCATGACTCACCTCGGCACATCAAGCGCCGGATTACGGTCGAAAAAACCCGCGGGTAGAAGCTTAAAACCCACATGGTGCACGGTCATAATCGGCCATTCTTCGGGACGCGGAATGTGCGTCATCCCCACGGAATACCAGAGCACCAGATCTTGATCGACAAGCGATTCATCGTCGCCTTGGTAGATGGGGAGTCCCTGTTCAGCTTGTCCTTGGTTGGGATAATCCCCCGACGCATGGCGCTCACCTTCTTGATACGTCGTGGCGTAAACATGATGTTCCATAAATCGCGCACGGCGACGCACAGGCGCTTCTGACGCTACAAAGGGCATAGTGTTACCGCCAGGCAACAACACATAGCTCGGCGCATACCCCAAACTGCTTCGTTTGGCATTATTACTCACGCGCCAAAACCGAGAAGAGGCCGTTGAGACATCGCGGGCTGCTGCGCGCTCACGCTCTAAAAGTATTTCGCGCACTTCCATGGCATTGCCGTGCGGATTGTTCTCTGACACAGGCAAACCTAGGGTATTCAATTCAGAAATACGATTGAACACACCGTCCACATCCATGTCCAAACGAAAATTAAAAATATGCTGATGATGCGGCGCTGCCACATAGGGTGCAACCACATGTTCACCGTGATGCCTAGCATGGGCCGCATCATCGTGTTTGGCCATAGGTACACCTTTGGGCAGCATCATACCGCTCAAATCACACGCCACTTCAAGCACACCATCTTGATTGAAAATCCACTGGATGGCGTAATCGTAATTGCCTATGGTGGTGATAAACGACAGGACAAGTTGACGCCCACGACGCGATTCATTTTTGTCGTGGTACACATCGTAATGCTTCCACAACATGCCCGCATCGCGTTCATACAATGCAACTGCACGTGGTAGCGTATACGCCTTGCCAAGATCATCGGCGAAATCCGCATCAAACAATCGGGCATTCACCGGCACATCGGTACCCACTTCCAGAGGCGATGCCATGCGGCCTATGCCATATTCACCTTCATCAAACGCACTTCGCCATGACCAATGCGGATCCGCATCACCATAGGGCACCACCATTTCTGACAGTGCACCGCGATACAACACAGAGCGCACATTGCCTGCATCGTTGTAGCTCACATCATGGAGAACAAGGCCTTCACGGGTATCAAGCACAAAGCGAAACTTCCATTTTTGCCACTGCACTTCATGACCATTCACCGTAAAGCTTGGGCCTTCCGGTTGCGTGATCACAAGCGGCTTAAGATCCGAACGCATAGGTCCCAGAGCTTTTTCTGAAAATTCAGTATGTTCGGTTGGAATAGGCAACACCACTGTATCGACCAGATCAATCACTTTGCCCTGATTAAGATCCACCACGATGGTAAGGCCTTCAATGGGTCTATCGTAAAAATTGATGGCGCCATCTTGGTAGTAACACACCGCGCGCATCAACCGTGGCCCTTGGGTTCCTGGTTTCAACGTTCCAGGCGCCCACCCATCAACCCACACCTTGCTTGGATCGGTGATGCCCCGCTTGGCCATGGCGGCTTTAAATCGGGGATCCGCATGGACGATCTCACCCAACCAGATATATTCCGATTGCAAAATCAACGATTGCACGCCTTCACGTCGAATCCATTTCACGAGCTTGCGCCGACCGATATCGACCTGCGCTTCATACGTCACATTGGCCTTCCGATCCAAAACCATCGCAAACGCTTCACGAGGCATCGATTGGCCCGGTTTCCAGCGTTTCATGTCCATTTTCCGGGGTTCATGCAAAGACACCGTTGCAAAAAATGCACCCTTGGGGAATTTGCGGTCGCGTTGAATGGTGTGCGTCACGATGTTGATTTCATCGTGGGTCAACGGTTCCAGCGGATGAAGTGCCGAAAAGACAAGCAACGCAAGATAAATCATGCAACGGTTTATACCGTGTGATCCTCAAATTGGGTATATGCTAATGACCATGACAACAACCCAAGGACATCCCCACACGATTTGTGAAGTATGCCATAAATCCTGCCTTTGCCGATCGTGCTATCACAAAAAACGTGCAACCTCGTTATTGGAACAACTCGAAAAAGAACGGGGTGAACTATCCAGCATGGAAGCCGATATTTCGCGCAAAGCAGCAGAACACTCTGCCATTGCAGAACATATTGGCGACCAATTTGCACGCGGCTTAACGATTGGTCAGCGTCTCGCGGATAAGGTCGCAAGCGTCGGTGGATCGTGGCCGTTTGTGATTGGATTTCTTCTCATCATGGCCGTATGGATCGGCATCAATTCATGGGCACTTCAAGACAAAGCCTTTGATCCTTATCCGTATATACTACTCAATCTTGCGCTTTCATGTCTTGCAGCACTTCAAGCACCGGTCATTATGATGAGCCAAAATAGAGCGGCTGCACGCGACAGATTGCAAGCGGATGAAGACTACAAAATCAATTTGAAAGCAGAACTTGAAGTGGGAACATTGCATGAAAAAATGGACCATCTTTTGCACGTCCAATGGGAACGCATGGTGCAGATCCAACAAGAACAAATTGATTTGCTTGAAGAGTTGCTGCGGCGTAAGCACTAGGGCCTGTCGTCAAATTATATTTCGAGACCATTTTCGCGATTTTTTTTGTACAGCGATGAAGCTGTGCGAAAAAAGTCGCAAAATGGGCCGAAAGATAGTTTGACGACAGGCCCAAGGCCTCTTTTAAATTTCGTTGATTGAATTTTTGCGCAGGTGCTTTTGTTCTTATCGCGGAGCGAAAGCGGGGAGGACGTTTTTAATACGATTCGGGTTAAGCGGAAACGCGTGATCGCATGAAATGACTGGAGCCAAGAACCGGAGTCGAACCGGCGACCTGCTGATTACGAATCAGCTGCTCTACCAACTGAGCTATCTTGGCACACAGGCGCCCACGTGAGTATCATTGAGGTCGCACCGTCGTCAATTGCATGACTCGGCACAAAATAGATTCACGGATCTCCCCTACAAAAAAGAGATCAACCATATTAAACGATGCCTATGGCAAACCCCGTAGAAAAAACGCATCCTAAAAGCCCTTTCATGCCTTACGCCTTAGCGGGATACGGCGCAGGCGCGCGACTGATTGCAAATTTTGCCTATGCAAAGATCCTTCATGAAGGCGGTGGCCACGGATTTAAGCGCATGTTTTCGGGCACCCTCCCCACAGCATTGCAGATCCTCTGGGTCACGAATGCCAGCAGTAAGGCCGATTCAACAGTCACGGGACAACTCGCCGCGGGTGTCCCGCCTGCCATTTATTCCTCGCTGTTGATGCAGCCCACTTACGCAACGTTTGTCCAACCCTCCCCCAACATTGAAGCAGCATCCGCACGCGGCGCCAAAAAACATCCTCCGATTGCAATGCTCCATCGCCTTGGCGCACATCAAACCGCGACATTGGCAACCACCTTCCTCGAAACAGCATCGCTCAATTCTTCGGTTGCCGCATTTCGGATTTTTCCGGCATTTTTGATGGGTGTAGGGATGCGATGGCTCGATTGGTCGGTACTCTTTGCAGTGCAACGAAGTACCACCGAAAAACTGGGATTTGTGCCAGCAACAGCTGCTGGCGTAACGCTATCAACCGCTTTGAGCTCCATGATTTACGTCAGCATGTTCGACGCAATCAAAGAACGTCAAATGGCCATTCACAATGCACCGGTGGGGACATTACAGTATGAATTTAAATCAGATTTAAAATATCAATGGCGCGCAATACGTGATGGACTCCCACGGTACTTCATTCAAGGATCTGGCATGTGGCCTCGTTTCTTGTATGCGGCCCTCGGAGCTGTCATGGAGAAATGTGTCGTAACGGCAGGGATTGAGGCGTTAAAAAAATGAATATGGGTCGTTTTGTGCCACTCGCAATCCTCTTGGCTTTTGTCATTTTGGCCATCGCACAGCCGATGGCTGCACCGATGCCCACAGGTGCAGAGACATCGCCACTCAATGGCGCAGACATGGCTTGGATGCTCACCGCCAGTGGTCTCGTTCTCATCATGACACCAGGCCTTGCTTTTTTTTACGGCGGCATGGTCGGTCGAAAAAATATTATTTCAACCATGCTGCAAAGTTTTGTCTGTTTGGGCGTTGTCAGCTTGCTCTGGGTATTTGTTGGATTCAGTCTTGCCTTTGGCGACAGCATCGCCGGCGTGATTGGCGACCCGCGAACTTACTTCATGTTCAACAACGTGGGGACATGGGTTGAGCCATCACTGGCCACAGGCATTCCGCTTCTTCTCTTTGCCATGTTTCAATTGAAATTTGCCGTGATCACGCCGGCATTGATCACAGGCTCCTTTGCCGAACGCGTTCGTTTTTCCAGCTATTTGGTTTTTCTGTGTTTCTTCACGCTGCTTGTCTATTGCCCCTTGGCCCATTGGACATGGCACCCCAATGGCTTTTTACGACAGATGGGCGTGCTTGATTTTGCAGGCGGTACGGTCGTGCATATCTCCGCAGGACTGGCCGCTTTGGCCGGTGCTGTGTTTCTGGGGCCTCGCATTATTCATGCTGAAATCAAAAATCAAACCAAAGAGCACACGCCGGCAAACATCCCCTACGTGGTTTTAGGAACAGGCATGCTTTGGTTTGGCTGGTTTGGTTTCAATGCAGGTTCAGCATTTGGGGCCAACATCTCCGCCGTGACTGCCTTTGCCACAACCAACACTGCATCGGCGGCTGCCATGTTGGCTTGGATCTTTTTAGATCGCGCACGTGGTAAAAAAATATCCACCTTGGGTGCGTGCATTGGTTCTGTGGTTGGCCTTGTGGCCGTCACACCCGCGGCGGGATTTATCACCATCGCCCAAAGCGCTGCCCTTGGGGCCATTGCCAGCATGGTCAGCAATTTGGCAGTACACTGGAAATCCAAATCCCTCATCGATGACACCCTCGATGTTTTTCCGTGTCATGGACTTGGCGGCATCGTCGGTATGCTCGCTACAGGCATACTCGCAAAAGACGTCGGTTTGATTTTTGGGAAAACCGAAACGTTTCTGTCCCATCTTGCGGCCTTAGGCATTGTTGGCACGTACGTCTTCGCGCTGTCTTTGGCGCTTTTCTGGATCACCAATAAACTTCTGCCGATGCGGGTGAACCGTGAGCAAGAAGAAATCGGTTTGGATTTGGATCAGCACGACGAATCGGCGATCCTGCACGCGGCGTAACATCACAAAATAACTTTCACACCCAAAATAGGAAAGATAGGCAGACCGCGCTGATAGCCCTTCTGCGTGTAATCGTAATTATAAATAGCCCCTTCGGGTGCTTGGCGATTGTACACATTTTGAATGTCCAAATAGGTATCAAGACGCCACTCACGAAACTCCCATGATTTGCTCACACGCAAATCAAGCTGATGAAACGCCGGCAATCGATCACCATTGTTGGGTCCATAAATCGGCGTGTAATCATCGGTATTCGACACAAATGTACTGCCCACAATACGTGTCATGGGATTGCCGCTCACCAAACGAAAGCGCATGCCCACTTCCCAGTTTTTAGGCAAACGCATCATCGTAACACACGTTAAGAAATGCGTCTGATCGTAATCAAAGGGTCTGAAAGATCCACCTGGGCTGTCTTTGCGTTGTGAGCGTGCAAGCGTATAAGCAACCCATCCCGTCAGACGACGAAACATAGAAAAGCGGATCACATTGTCCACACCGATCACACGCCCTACACCGTCGTTGCTGTAGTTTTCAGCCTGGGCCTGGCCATCACGGATCACATAAGCATCACTTGAGGTCACCACATTGCCAAGATCTTTATAATAACCGGTGATATCCAGTGACAGTTTGTCGATAAACTTCCAAGTAGGAAGCGCAATCTCAGTGCCCCAAGCATACTGCACCGCACGCTCAGGCCTCAACGCTGGGTTTCCAAATTCTTGACTGAGCTCCCACGGCTGAGGATCTTGATAATACAAACCAATGGCGCCCTTGAGTGTTATTTTTTCGGTCACAGCATATCGAACACTGCTGCGCGGCGCACCACGCCAGTGTCCCGAAAGACCAAAACGGTCCACACGGCCACCCAGGGCTATTTTAACGTGTCCTGGCAAATCGAAATCCGTCCCTGCAAATAGCCCTACGTTGTGGGCGGCTGCACCACGCACACGTGCGATCCGAACATCATCGGGGTTAAAATCACGGCCAGGCGTTCCTTCTTGCGGAGGCGGAGGCAAACGAACATCGAGATCGGTCACCGATACCAAATAATCCAAACCACCGGAAATATTGATCCACGGACGCCATTGGTACGCCGAACGATTGCGCACTTGCACATTGTATGAGGTTAAATCGAAACGTAAATTTTCACCGAATGAAAAATTGGTACGATCGCGACCTTGACTTATTTGGAGGCGATTGCTGAAATGATTTTTGGGCGTAAAATCGTAGGCAAGTTGCAACCGATAAAAGCCATTGCTCAACGAGAGATCTTTCCCGCGCGCAACACCCACCGGTTGTTTAAACAAAACTTCCAATGTGTCGTTGGAGCCAATCCCATAAAATGACGCACGATGGGTGTCGTTGAACCGAATCGCCCCACCGCCCTGCGCATCCCAATAAATCGGGACGATGGTCGGTGTTTGTTCGTCACCAATTCTATCGCCGACAGCTTTGATCAAGCCATCGGCATAACTGCGTCTTCCACCGAAAAATAAAGTATATTTGTTCTCTTTGTTGTACGTGACGTTACCGCCCACATCGAACAAATTCAAATCCAATTCGCCATGCACACCCAGATCGAAATTACGGCGCACACGTGCATCCACAATGCCGCCCGTGGCACGGCCAAAATCTTCACGAAAATTTCCGGGAAAAAAATCAACCGATTCAAGAAATGCCGTGGGCACCACGCTGCGCAAACCACCAAAGTGATAAACAAGCGGAACTTCCATGCTGTCAATCAGTACTTTAGTCGCATTGGGCGACGAGCCGCGTACAATCAAATCACCGTTGCCAAAGGTTGTGCGCGCAACACCCGGCAGCATTTTCACCACCGTAAGAGCATCGCCGAAACCACCTGGAATACGATTGATCTCCTCGCGTTCAACACGCATGCGACTTACTTCACGCCCAAGCTTGGAGGCTTCCACCAGCAAGTCAAAGGATCCTGGCGTTTCTTTTTCGACATAATAAATCACGGTGACCACTTCATCTTCGGCAAGGATCTCTTCACGAACATAGGGTTTAAACGCAGGATCCTTGATCGTAATCGTGTAGTGTCCGGCTGGCAACGTCGTCAAAAGAAATTCACCCGACGCATCGCTCTGTGTACGAAATACGTGCGATCCTGATTTTGCGATTAACGTTACACCCGCCGCCGGCTTACGATAACCACGCACACGCAATGCCCCTTTCAATTGCGCATGGGGTACAACAACTTCTTTGGGCGCATCAAAACGCAGCTCATAGCGAACGCGAACCACAACGGGGACACCCTTGTTCTGGGCTGGAACAAATGTATGAGATAAAACACCAAGCAATGCGGTTTCTTCAAAACCACGGTCAGGATATTCCGAGGGTGTCACGACTTCCGCACGATCGACTTGGCCATCTTCCGCAATATCGATGTCTAGAATGACCCGCGCACCCACACCTGAGCCCAGCGCAGGATAGTCGAGTGCTGGTGTTTGTAGCGGTTGTGGCGGCGTGATGGTCGCACACAGCAGACCTACAAACAAAAAGCTATTCATGGAGATTGACCTGTTTGGTCCACCATGTGATCCCACCCCGATTGTCACGCAAAACAACAATCAATTGCTGCGAAAGATCTGATGCGTCTTCCATATTTGGCGTTGTCCATATGTTGCTTGCAAACGTTGCGAGATCTGACACATCCCGAATAAACGACGTTCGCTCACGTAAGGTGGATCCACCTGTAACAAACCAAGTGAGCGTCAGGTCTTCATAACGATGCTGCGGCTCTGATTCACCTATCAATTGCTCATCGTATGCTTCTACGTCACTCTCGTGCACTTCGAGTTGAATTTTTTCGGGGACGCCCGCACGTAAAACAAGCAGATCCGTATTGCCTGGTGTTGGATGGGTATTGCGCACCGGGTTCTCCATCAAAAGCAATGGGACGCTTTTGATGGCACGTTCTGTGCGATGGGGCCATTGCACCGTCATCAAAATATTGATCTCAAGTCGCCCTTTGCATGAAGGCACCACCGCGGAACTGATCCCTGGCGCTTGACCTGCATCAATCGCAGTACAAAGCGCAGTCATGGCCGCGTGAAGCCCTGCATCAAAAGTCAACGTCGCCGTGGGTTGTTCTCCAAGCCCATACTCTGGCACCGTGACATCCGGCACCATGGCTTGCAATTTTTCGTGCGAAATCACACATGGATAACCGTCGATTGAAGGCCCGACCACAGGACACCAACCCCACGCATAAATTGGCGCCGTAGGTTCAAGATGCTGATAGACAAATGCATCAAACGTCAGTGTTTCACCAGGCACACCATCGGCGGGCATAGAACGCACCGCCAAAAGCCTCGGTGTTTGAAGTAAATTGCTTGGATCAAACGTATCCCCACATCCCATGAGCCACACCACACAACACGCCCATCGCGTCCATCGCATCATCAATCCTTCAATCGAAACCGCACCGTAAATCGGATCTGCGTGGGGATTGGATTTCCACCACGCATTGCCGGCACAAACCGCGTTTTTTCAAGCGCTCGCACCGCCGCGATATTAAACTCCTCAAAACTTGATGGCCCCACAACCGTAACGATGCTCGGCACTCCTGTTTCATCAATCACAATGGCAAGGACCACGTCACCTTCCAGTCCCTGACCACGCAATCGCAAAGGATATTCGGGCTGGACATACGACGCAACGCTGGGGCCCTGATCCCAGGAAGAACCATCACCGCCTCCTGCGGATCCTGTGGCGTCGGAGGTTCCACCCTCACCACCTCCACCGCCTGCTGTTTCATCACCCACAACCCCAGTGCCTCCCTGCAATTGCACATCGTCAAGACGTATGGGTGTTGATTCAACCGCAAGAGGAAGTTGACTTGGTTTCTGAATCGCTTGAGGAAGTTGACTTGGTTTCTGAATCGCTTGAGGTTTGTTTGTACGAAGCCGATTTGTGGGCCCTGATGACGCCGGTGTTAACGACTTAACTGCTACATCGGACCCCACCGGTTTCACCAGGTGAACAGTGATAACAGGAACATGAACAGGTGCTGGCTTGATTGAAGTATTGATCAAGATAAGCACAACAATGCAAACAGCGTGAACACCGAGAGACAGGGCCAGGGCGACCCTTTGATCAGCTTGCATGAATCGTTCTGAAGACACACCCATTCATACAGTTACGGCGCCCAAATGACCACAGGGGGGCTGCCTTTGCCGTTGTCCTTTGTTCCCACCACAACACCCGCCACAACACCTGCAAGCACCGCCGCCCCCGTGCTGCCCCCGATAAACCACCAACTCTTGTACCATGGACGCCCATGGGAAACTGCTGCGACAGGAGGTACAGGCTCCGTTAAAATAAGCCCTGGTACTTCGACCACAGGTGCTTCGGGTATTTTTTCCTCAACTTTGGGAAGAGACATCTCTTCTCCCAACGGCATTAAATCAAGCTCAGGAAGCGGCATATCAGACGTTTTTGGCGGTTGTTGTTTGGGCGCGGGCAGCGGAGCCTGATTCAGAGGCTCAAGCTCAAGCTCAGGCAACCCAAAATCCTCTTGAAGCAAATCGACAAAAACAGGCAACGTCACACCCGCTTCGATTTGGATTGATTTTGTAAAATTCATATAGCCTTGGCGGGTAATGGTAATGACATGACGCCCCGCCCGCACTTGAATAGGTTGCACAGGCGTCACACCAAACAATTTGCCGTCCAAACGCACTTCTGCGCCATCCACGCTGCAAACAAGCTGCACAAAAGCGGGATCGGCGGCCATTGTGCGCGTGGGAACCAGCAACGAAAAAACGATCATCCAAACCGTGATGAAACGCATGATGATCAGTGTAACCTGAGGGTTGGGGACATTCCAGCAAAGCGCGTCAAAAGGCCTTTTTTTGGCATACTTCTTGCTTCTAACCATTCAACATTTTTCGTTGGCAAGAAGCGTGCCTGAAAAGGACCTTTTGACGCGCTTTGCTGGAATGTCCCCAACCCCTATGCGATTGAAATACCCCATGTGGAAAATCTTTCTCTTTCTGCCCTTCATGGGCTGCACCATGATTTTCAAGAGCCACCCTTCACCCTTGCGCCCTGCCACGGAGCGACGCATCGCCCCCGAAAATCATGCACCTGCACGGGTTCTCCTTATTGGACTTGATGGCACCCGGCCCGATGCCATTGTTGAAGCACACACACCGCATCTGGATCATGTGATGCAAAACGGCGCGTTCACCTTGCATGCATCCACACAATGCGATGCGCGAACCAAATCGGGACCCGGTTGGAGCACCATTCTCACGGGAGTCAATCCAGCCAAGCACCGTGTTGCAGCCAATCAAGACTACGCACAATCTCAACTTCGCACCTATCCAACAGTGCTATGGCGCGCCAAGCATACTGGCAAATTAAAAACCGCGATGAGCGTGCATTGGGACGATCTCGCCAATCATATTATTGAACCCGATGCGATCGATGCGCGCACCGTGGGCAACGACGACGTGGTCACCACTGCCGCAGAAACCTATGTGCGCGATGGCGACTTTTCCCTTATCTTTGTGCATTTAGAAGATATCGACAGCGCAGGCCACGACGAAGGGTTTACGCCCAAAACACCCGCCTATCGTGCGGCCATTGAAACCACAGATGCACGCATAGGGCGCATTCTCGCAGCCCTGTCACAACGCCCGACACGCGCAACCGAGCATTGGACGGTGATCATCACCACCGATCATGGCGGCACACGTTTTGGGCATGGTGCACGTATTGCTGCATGCCGACGAATTTTTGTTTTTGCCATGGGCGACAGCGTGATCCCTGGTGAATTGCAAAGGCCTGTCAATCAAGCCGATATCACACCGACAATTCTAGATTTGTTGGGTGTTCATGATGCGCGTGTGACGGATGGTGTTATTTTGTAATCGAGATTTACAAAACATGATGTTGCAATAATTTTTCTCCTAAATACGCTGCGCCACTTTTGGTTAAATGCCCACCATCATACGAAATCAACTTACCTTCATAGGTAAAAAGAGGGCATTTCAAATCATTTTCGCACAAAAGTTCAGAGACATTGATAAAAACATCAGGAGGAAGCGCTGACTGCATACGTTGATTTAATTGAATAAAATTTGGTTCGATTTGAGAGATCGTCGTCTTGCGTACTTCAGGAGAAGAATTCAATATTTTTTTCAAATCAACCGTCCCAAAGCTTTTTCCTCCAAACACTTTCACCTTTTTTCCAAATTTTGATTCCATATTTTCTATGCTTTGAGGCAAAAGTTCCGCAACCCACAATACCCAGGAAGAAGCCAACCAAATTTCATCGGACTCATTGATGCGTTCAAACAATTTCTGATTATCATACCAACCCAGCATCTTACATTTAGCGACTTTATTTTTTTGGATCTTCTCTGTGAAATCAAAATCTAAATACAAATTTCCACATTCACCGTTGATCCGATACGTTGATATATCGAATTTTTTATTTAATTTTGATTCAAAAAGAGCATTCAACAAATCTTTTCCGTAACTATCCCCGATCAGAATCACCCGTTTTTTTTCATGTTCAGTCTCAAATGGTTTTAGTATCGTAGAGTCAAATCGTCTTGCGGTATAATAACGCGCACCTGAAATCTCACGCAAAATTTGCTGTTCTGAAAATGGATATCGAGAAATAAAGCCATCTGATTTCCAGCCCAAAAAACCAACGAAACAAAAGAAAAGAAGAGTTACACCCGAAAAAGAAAATATCGTTTTTTTTGAAAAATTATGTCGATCCCTAAAAGGGTTTTCAACATAACGCCAGCTTAAATAGCCCAACGCCATGGCAAGTGTCGCCAAGAAAACAAACATGTTTTTTGTGGGTTCGCCAATAATTCCATGCCGAGCAAAGGCAAATAAAGGCTGATGCCATAAATAAGTACTGTAGCTAATCAAACCCACACCAACCAATAGCTTACTTCCTAGCAATTTTC
>SYDY01000065.1 GCA_005801425.1 Bdellovibrionales bacterium
ACGTGTTTGAGGCTTTGCCAAAGCCGCGTCAGGCGCTTCTGTTCTCGGCGACCATGCCTGATCCTATTCGCAAGTTCACCGCCAAAGTACAGAACAATCCGGTGAACCTTAGCGTCAAGCCGCGCGATCGTCAGAAGCATGCGATTTCTGAATCCGTTTATCGTGTTGAGCCTTCTCGCAAATTGCCGCTGTTGTTGTCGTACTTGGTGAGTGAGGAAGTGAAACGCGGTATCGTGTTTACGCGCACCAAGCGTGATGCCAATCGCGTGGCCGAATCATTGATGGGCTTTGGAATCAAAGCTTCAGCCATCCATGGCAATAAATCGCAAGGTGCCCGTGAACGTGCTTTGTCGATGTTTAAATCGGGCGCGGTGCATGTCATCGTCGCGACGGATCTTGCGGCACGTGGCATCGATGTCAAAGATGTAAGCCACGTCATCAATTTCCAAGTACCCGAAGAATCCGAAACCTATGTGCACCGTATTGGACGCACTGGACGCGCAGGAGCAACAGGGCTTGCCATCACATTGACGTCCAAAGCAGAGGTTGGATACCTGCAAGCGATCGAGCGTCTTACACGACGTCGTATTGATGTCGCCGCGTTGCCTGAAGATCTCGAAACCTGGGCACGCGCACAGCCAACACAGCCTATGCCTGAAACCCGTGGCGATGATATTCGAAGCGATCGTCAAAGACCGCATCGTTCATCGCAAGGCAGATCAGAGCAACGCCGTGAAGGTGCTTCACGCGGAAGACGTGACGATGGCGGTTCGAGCTTTGGACGTGACAGCGCACCAGGTGCATCGGCCGTAAGCAAACGCGATGAAAGCGCCCCTCGTATCGGTCGCGATCGCAGTGCACCGAGTTTCTCACGTGACGCCATTGCGCCACGTCCAAGACGCGAAGAGAGTGCTCCTCGTTTCAGTGACCGTGACTCAGCCGCTCCCTCACGTGGTGAACGTGATGGAAGCAGCAGAGGCAATAGACCATTCGCCCGTGATGGTGCGCCATCACGCAGCGGCGGAGCCCCTCGTTTCGGTCGTGATTCAAGCGGTCCCTCACGTGGTGGCAGCAGTGCCCCTCGTTTCGGTCGTGACACAGGTGCATCGGCACCTTCACGCAGCGGTGGACGTGATGGCAGCAGCAGCGCGCCTCGTTTCGGCCGTGATTCAAGCGGTCCCTCACGTGGTGGCAGCAGCAGCGCGCCTCGTTTCGGTCGTGACACAGGTGCATCGGCACCTTCACGCAGCGGTGGACGCGATGGCAGCAGCAGCGCGCCACGTTTTGGTCGTGACTCAGCAGGTCCAGCACGCAGCAGCGGCCCTTCGCGTAGCAGCGGTGCGCCTCGTTTCGGTCGTGACTCAGCAGGTCCAGCACGCAGCAGCGGCCCTTCGCGTAGCAGCGGTGCGCCTCGTTTCGGTCGTGACACAGGTGCCCCTTCACGCGGTGGCCCAGGTGGCGGTGCCCCTTCACGTGGCGGACGTCCAAGCGAAGGTCGAAGCTCGGCACCGCGACGTTCAACGTCCGGTGGACACAGACCTCCATCACGATCATCGTTTTGAGTATTTGATCTTGCCGATTAAATAACCAATCGCCTACAGTGCCACACATGGCAGCGCCTGTATTGGATCCCGTTCAAGTCTTTCGTTCTGAGATCAGAGACGCTGGATTTCGCATCGACGGCCAACGGGCATCACAGCGTTTGGAACCTCTCCAAGAAAACATCAACGACATCGCGGTTGATCGTGCAGCAAAAGCACTTTGCATCATTTTGTCTGAGAAATCAGAGCCAAGTCTTGATCGTTTGGATCTGAGTAAGATGGCAACACGCCTGATCAAAGATCACGTGGTTAGCAAACAACGCGCCATGTCTGAGCCGGTAAGCGATCTTTGGAAAAAATCGGTGGGGGATAGGCTCGCATTGCCAGAACATGTGATCCCCACAGACAAACATTTTGTTGATTTTTGTTTAAAAAACGACATCCTTAACCGACTTCCACTGTGGTGGGGAGAGCCCTATTCTAAAACGTGGTGCACGAATTCGCCTCTTGGCGTAACTTCTGATGGGAAAGAGATTGCAGTCAAAATTGGTGGTGTTTGGACACCTTGGAGCGCGGCTCAGTCTAAATACTTTACGGATGTGTCCAATGAATGTCCGTTGCAACTTAGCGCGGGTTTGTTTCAGCCTTTGCCTGATTTGACATCGATGGATGTTGAACATGCCGATGTTGAAACATTGTGCAATCACGCCATACTTTTTAATCATGTGAAGACTAATATTGAACAGCATTGGATCATGACCGTGTGCGCACGTTCGATTCATTCATGGTTGCGCCTAACCCATCCCGATGGTCGTGTTTACAGCCTTGGCAATCGTGAAGCGGAGGTCACTGGGGAGCCTGTGGCCAAAACCATGGCGCTTCGTGTTGGACAAGCCATGGCATACGATCCAACAGATTTTTCAATATACGGAAAGGTCCATTCCATTGATCTTAAAGTGGATCCAGAGGTTTGGGCGAACGTATTGCGCAATCATTTGCTGCAGCGTCGTGATGGAAGTGTTTTTGGTGCAGCACGAAAAAATTGTACGAGCAATGTAAGTTGGGCACTTGCGCAGGCAGGTTGTCGCGATATTGGCTTAGAAGATACGTACGATGCACGCAGAGGCAAGGAACCCAAAAAACGAAATGTCATTTGGCGTGGGATCAGCAATCACATGCTTGCCTTTGCCATAGCATGTGTGGGTGACGGCTTATGTGGTGCTGATTTGGTAGAAAAGCTTAAAGGACCCGATGCTGAACGGTGGCGTGGCTATTTAAATGGACTTGATGTGACCCCACGGCGTGCGACCAAGTGGCGACGTGCAGTACGCGCAGGGTATGCGCTTTGCGTGGGAAGTCCTCAAATCTCAAGTGGATTTTCCATGGCGCGTTGGCAAGATCGGGTACAAAATCATCGCCACGAACTTCGCGATGCGGCATTTGCGCAATTCAAGAAAAATGAAATCACACAAGATGCGTTGTCAGTGAAATTGCAGGAAGCACGTTGGGCAATACCTCTTGGTGTATGAACCGGTTTGATCAGCGTCGGTCATCACCATTGACAGTGTAGGTGCAGCCACTGTGGCTGCAGCAACCGTCTTCTTCGCCGGATCCCACTTTGTGCTCGGTGGTTTTTTGTACGGGCACAGTGCTTTGTTCGCGTGGTTGCATCGGTACGTGTTTTGGCAGAGTGATGCCTGAAAATGCAGAAACCGCATCAAGGGCTATTTTCGCATTTTGAAAGTGTGGGTTGGAACTCGCTGTTGTTGGTGTTGGGACGCTGACGGGGGAATTTTGATTAATGGTCCCAGTGATTCGTTGTGTGCTGGCCATGATACAACCTTTGCGTGTTGGGGCAGCTCGCAATGAAACTTATACTCAATATCGTGTGAGTTTATGATCCGTTGTTTCTTTTTTAATATTTAACCATCGCCTTCCATCTTGAGACACCACTCTTCACAGCAATTTCGGTCACCCACTTTGTGTTCGGTGGTGGTCTGTTCTGGAATAGCACTCCTCTCTCGTGGTTTCATCGGTGTTTGTTGGGGCAATTGAATACCTGCGATGGGTGTTTGTTGTATTGCGTTCATTGTTTGGTTTTGAAACGGAAGTGTTGTTGCTTGCGTTGGCTGGGCAGGAATGCCTGCGTTAGAAATGGAATTTACGGCTCCAGTCACTCTACCTGTACTGCTCATGCGATACCCCGTGTTTTTGATGTTCGAAAATAAATGTCTTCTCATGTATCGCTTGTGCTTATGGTTTGTTGTCTATTTGCGCGTATGTGTATGCCACAATACGGCGTGCGAGATCGGAAGTTCCAACCTGTAACACGTGGTGTTTTCCTGAAGTCGAAGAAGCGGTGGGGGATAGGAGTGTTGCATGCCATCTGTTGTTTTCGAAGGTCATGTCTTGAACGCTGTACGCATGTCTTTTTGAAAGCATGATCACGCAGACTTTGTCTTTCCATAGTTCGATCAAATGTTGGACTTTTTCTTCTTTGTTTTTCCGTGTGATTGAAATGGTATATGCGCTTGTTCCGAGTATCCATGCTAAACCGATGGAGGGATCGTCATTGTGCAGAAGTACATTGTAGGATCCTCTCCCTTGCGTTGCTGCAAATGCTTTTTCAAAAAGTGCAGGCCACTGGTATGCATGGCGTGACTGGCATTGAAGAATGTCTGTACGCATCGATAACGTAAGGGCTTGCCCTGCGGGGATGGCTGTACCGTCGTGATAATGTACAGGATAATATTGCATATCGACGATGGTGCCGCATTTGTTGATTGCATCAAGAATGTGTTGAGGATGATGCATCGCAACCTGCTGAAGCGGTGCGAGAAGATAGCAATCGTGCCACGTCGGATTTTGACGAATATCTAACGGTGATGGACTTTGATCATTAAAAATCGGTTTTTCAGAGGGGCGATGCTGTGGATCCAAACGGAAAAAAAAGTGACGTTTGTGATAAATCGGATCATCAATCACAGAAGAAACGGGTGAGAGTGCTACCATGGTTCGTCCTATTGGGCAGCATTCTGATAACTAACGCAAATCATGCATAGGCAGCAAGCGCTTCATGGCACATCTGCACCATATGCGTGCGCATTTCTTCAGGCGCTAGAATTTCAACATCCTGACCAAAGGGCAAGAGCCACCGGGCAAGCCAAGCGGGATTGGATGCGATCATGCGCACTTGCACAGCACCATCATCACATGTGGCAATATCTTCGGGTTTGAACCGTTCTTTGATCCAGTGTGCAAAACGCGGTGCAAAACGAATATCGGCTTGAACTTCGGTTCCACCAAAATACAACATGCCGGTACGAAAACGTTCGAGGTCCAGTTCTTCGGGCGGTGTGAAATTACTATTGCGAAGTGCAATGCTCCCGACGCGATCAATCCGAAAGAGCTTTTCTTGATCATCTTTGGCTGTATCGAGAGCCACACCATAGGTATGTCCTGCGTGGGCAATCAAGGCCAGGGGTTTGAGAATATAATTTTTTGTGGCATCGCTTGATGCCGAGTAATACGCAATTTCAATTTCTTGATGGGCATCGACGGCACGGCGAAACAGCAGTGCTATTTCATTTTCTGTATTGGACTCGCTTTGCACGTCGATACGATCACCCACGGCATGTATGTTTTCACGGTCGATGGGATTGAGGATCTCAGTAATTTTATTAAGCACCTGATCGAGTTCATGACCGATGCCGCCCAAGTTGCCCACCAAGGTACAGCCAAGGACCAATGCACGGGCTTCGTCATGGGTGAGGCGTAAGGGACGCTTGAGATTTTGATCGAGTTCAATACTTACCAAGTCATCGTCGATGCAAACATCGATCAAATGATCGGGGGTGAGAGGAGGCTTGCCTACCATGCACAACAAATTAAGATCGGCTTCGATTTGCCGGGTGGATACACCCAAGTGGTCGGCAAGTTCTTGAATCGGTACGCCGTCGCGGCTTGCAACGTAAGGAACGATGAAAAGCAAGCGTCCTAAACGATCGTTGACGCTCATGCTATTTTCCGTTCTTCTGGAACATCGGTTGTTTGATAGCGTTCAAGCAAATCGCTGTAGGTTGCGCGCAATGCATTGCGAAGACCCTCAGGTGCCATGACTTCGGCGGCAGCACCGTGAGGAAGAACAGCCGACATAAGTGCCATGGGCTGTGTGGCTTGAATATGCACCCATGTTTCACCATCGGCGCGCGGTTCGATGATGACATGTGCACCGAAAATTTCGGGAATGGCAGGAACAAGGCGTTGTGCCAAACGGATCACGACATGCTGAGGTTCGCCACCTGGATATTCCCAAGGTCTGCGTTCGGCATGGGCTTTTAAATTAAATTCTGGAGGTATTTCCATGGGTGCATCGCCAGATTTTGTATGGATCATGCTTGCGGCGGTCATGCGCCCCAAATGAAACGTGCGTTGTTCTTTGCGCAAATGGCAATATCCCACAAGGTACCAAACACCACGGCGATAGTAGAGTCCGTAAGGATCAACCACGCGTTCGGTGATTTCACTTTGTGCGGCTTGGTAACTTATTTTGACGGCGCGCTTCGTTGCAACCGCTTCATGCAATGTGTCGAGACATTGCGCCATACGTACGCCGCTTTCACCGGGCAACGTGGGCGTATGAACCATGGATGGCATGGATCCCGAGGCATCGGCATCGAAACCCAATTTGGCCATGGCACGTACCATCGCAGAACGACCTGGAAATGCGTCGATGGCCAAAGCCGCAGCGCCTGCCATGGAGAGCAACGCAAGCTCACTGGGCGTAAGTGTAAGCTCAGGCAAATAATAACTCTCACGATCGATCAGGTATCCGCCGATGCCGTCTTCATCTTCGTCGGATTCAGGCGGTACCCAGCGCAAGGGAACACCGAGTTCAATCAACGCGGCTTTATCGCGTTCAAAGGCACGTTCGCCGCTTTTGGGGTCGTCACTGCAATAGGCTTGAAATTCATCCAATTCACGGATCTCACGCAGCGCAATGGGACGCCGGGTGTTGAGCAGCAGCGTAAGCAGGTTGAGTAGGCGTTCGGTACGGGCGGCGCTCATGGGATGGCTCATAGCATGGCATCTCACCCGGGGGCAAAGAGGCCCATGCATGTGGTTATATGTCGTATGGATATTTTTCCTGAAAACAAGTGCAGGGGTTGGTACACTTGTTGAATGGCGACTATTCTACCTGGTGGAACTGTGAAACCTCCTACTGGCAATGGGGTAGGCCCTGCCACAGCGAGTAGCACGTCGAAGACTTCACTAACGACTACCCATGACGCGAACGTGTATCAGGGCCGCCCTGTTGGAATTCCTGATCCAAAGAAACCTGAATCTGCGATATTAAGCCCTACGGCCCCTGCACAGATACAGAAGGCGACGCTTAATGAGGTTCATCATCTTGAAAGCGAAGGAGAACTGCAAGCAGAAGAGGCTTTCGCTGAAAAAATTCACGAAGAATTCATGAAGCATCCTGTGACCAAAGCCGAACTTTCAATGCTTGAGGAGAGCCCACGTTCTGCACCCAAAAGTAATAAGAAAACACCTGCAGACGAACGTGCAGATCGAATTGCGGAATTTATGGACAAAATTTTCGGTACCATAGAAATAGATGAAGCAATGCTCAAAAAAGCAATTACTGATGCGTGCAATCTGCATGGTGAAGTGCAGGCTGATGTTGCCGATAGGTATGTGGAGATACTTTTCGATAAAAGTATGGAATCATATAAAAACGCGCGTAAATATGACACAGATCCTTCCTCGTCCCATTGATATGCATTAGTCTTATCCTGCCATGAACCAGCCCAAAACATTGATCGCCCCGTCTATTCTAGCAGCCGATGCCAGTTGTTTTCGTGAAGAAATCAAGCGCGTGACCCAAGCAGGCGCCGACTGGATCCATATTGACGTCATGGATGGCGTTTTTGTGCCCAATTTGACGTTTGGTCCGCCGGTGATCAAACAACTGCGTCCGCATTCAAATCTTCCGTTTGATGTTCATTTGATGATCGAAAAGCCCGAATTGAGTATGGCGCAATATGCCGAGGCGGGCGCCGATATGATTACTGTTCATGTGGAGGCGAGTGTGCATTTGCATCGCACGTTGCAGGCCATTCGTGGCATGGGGAAAAAAGCGGGGGTGAGTATCAATCCGTCGACTTCGGTGGAATCGATTCGGTATGTGCTTGGTGAAATCGATTTGGTGCTTGTGATGAGCGTCAATCCTGGTTTTGGCGGGCAAAGCTTTATTGCTGAGAGTTTGAATAAAATCGAACATCTGAGCGAGCTGCGAAGGCAACATCACCATGACTTTTTGATTGAAGTCGATGGCGGCGTGAACGCACAGACGGCCAAGGCATGTGTTGATGCAGGGGCGGATGTACTTGTGGCAGGCTCTGCAGTCTTTGGTGCGGTAGATTACGCAGAGGCTATGGCTTCGTTGCGCGCTCCTACGTTCTGATATGCGGTTGTTCGCACGGGAACACCATGCATGGAAATATTTTCCATGACGGTTGCGTGGGTTTGTTCTTGGGTGTGTCCTAGTCCGAATAATCTCCCAAACACTTCGATGGTGGCAAGGCGGCCTACGAAGGTGCGATCTACATAATTTAAAAGATATTGTTCTCCTGCGGTGGTCAAAGAGAACAGATTGCCCACAAAGCCATTTTTCAGAAAACCAGGTTTGATGCGAAAACAATCATAACCGTGCACGGGAAATCCGTTTTTTACACGCAGGGCCACAGATTTAGGAAGAAGCTTACGTGCATTGTCGCGCACCACCGCTTTGTCCATGATAAATGGATGTTTGCGATCAAAAAACCGCCAGGTGAAGGCATTCTTAAAACGCATAGGAAGATTGATCGCAAAACGGACCAATTCTTCATCTAAAAAAGGAAAGCGACTTTCGATGCTTGCGATCATGCCCATGCGATCATTGCGGGCGAGCAGGCTTAAAAGCCCTTCGCGCAATTGTTGTATGGATGAATACTGCGCTTCGCGCTTGGACGCGGGTAGAAAATCATAGACTGCACATCCCGCATTGCGCATGGTTTGTCTTTCGTAATTTTGTATCAACATTTCAAGATGATTGGCTGCGGTTGGGCTATGTTCGGGAAATAAAAAAGGATACAGCGTTGGGGATAAATCATAAACCGATTTTAATGCATTGAATGGCGCACGTCCCAAAGGCCGAAGCATGTTCGATACATCGCGTGGATAGCCGATAAACAATTCATCAGCGCCTTCCCCGGTCAGAACGGGTTTGATACCTATAGTTCGCGCCAATTGGGCAAGTTTGGCCATGGGCATACTGCTGGGATGGCGGGTGACGGGTGTTTCAAGATGCCACGTGCAGGCTGTCAAATGCGTGATCAATTCGTCGGGTGCAAATAAACTTTCATGCAGCGTATGATGCAGATGTTCAGCCACATGGCGTGCGCTTTTCGTTTCAGACAAAGGTCCCACGACGTTGGATGTGAGCATGTGAATCGATGGTGATAACGCGTTTGCGTGGGCTGCAATGAGGCTCGAATCAAGTCCTCCACTGAGAAATACGCCCATGGGAACGTCGCTCATGAGCATGCTTTTTGTGCTTGCGCGCATGAGTTCGTGAAATCGTTGCGCGATGTTTTGTGGTGATTCACGATCGAGCTCACGAAAATAGGATCCGTCGATGTCATCTGTAAAAGTATAGAATGGATTGATTTTTGGTTGTGTATCAGTTCGAAAAGTAAGGATGGTTCCCGCTGCGACCCGTTCGACGCCTAAAAATAAAGTATGGGATGTGTACTGATCTGTGAGGCCTGAGACCGCAAACGCGGCGCGTACGGGATCGATTGTAAGAGGCACCGCGCTGTGTATTGCCTTCATCTCCGAAGCAAACAGCACCATTCCGTTATGTTGGCACCAAAACAGCGGTTTGATCCCATAACGATCGCGCACCAAGTGAAGGGTTTCGGTGTGCCCGTTCCAGTAGGCGAATGCAAACATGCCGCGCAGACGTTTGGCGGTGATTTCTACGCCCCAATGGATTAGGGCGTAAAAAAGGACTTCTGTATCTGATGTCGATCGAAACACCACGCCTTGGGTTTCAAGCTGCGTGCGAAGTTCCAAATAGTTGTAAATTTCACCATTGAAAGAGAGTGCGTGTGAGTCATGGACCATGGGTTGGTGGCCGGCTGAGGAAAGATCCATAATGCTCAGTCGTGTGTGGCCAAGAGCGCAGTGTTTTTCTCCCCAAACGCCTTGGGAATCGGGGCCTCGGTGCTTTAGTTCCCTAATCATCCGACTGGTTTTACTTCGCAATGCATCGATGTCTGTACCAGGCGCGTAGATCCCAGCAATACCACACATGAAAGCTTCCTAATATGGAAAATTGTGTGCGCGCAAACTATTTACAAACGGTTGTCTCGGGCGTTCCCTTGACACCCCTGGGGCCCCCACTTAAGTATCGCTTCGGACACGCATTGCATTGTTGTCCAAGGGAGCTTGTGCCGTGAAGATACTCGTCATCGTCAAGCGCGTCGAAGATCCTGAGATCAAAATCAAGCTTAAGGCTGATGGATCGGGCATTGAGACAGAGCAAATGAAATATGTGGTGTGCCCGTTCCACGAAATTGCTGTGGAAGAAGCCTTGCGGGTGCGTGATGCATCCGGCGGTGAAAATGAAGTGGTCGCGCTGTGTGTGGGCCCTGAAGATGCGACCCAGCAGTTGCGTACTGCCTTGGCCATGGGCGCCGATCGCGCCATTCATGTGGTGGCTGCAACCTCTGCACTTGATCCCACGCTTGAAGCGATTGCGTGCGAAAAAGTGATCCGTGAAGAAAGTCCGGAAATTGTTATTTTAGGCAAGCAGGCCATCGACGACGATCTTGGTGTGCTTGGTGGTATGTTGGCTGAACGTTTGGGTATGAGCCAAGGGACGTTTGCATCCAAAGAAATCAGTCTTGATTCGGATGAAGAAAAGAGCAAAATCCCGGCGCTCAAAATTGAAGGCGGTCGCTTGACCGTTGTGCGCGAAGTGGATGGTGGTATCGAAACATTGAGCTTGTCGTTGCCTGCACTGGTCACCACAGAGCTTCGATTAAACATGCCGCGCTACGCTTCGTTGCCAGGTATCATGAAAGCCAAGAAAAAAGAGATCCGTACCATACAGCTTAGCGATGCAATCGGTGATGCAACCATGCAGCTTAAAGTGATCAAGCTTGAAGCGCCACCGAAGCGTCAAGCGGGGATGATTGTTCCCGACGTGGCCACATTGGTGAGCAAATTGCGCAACGAAGCAAAGGTGATTTGACATGTCTAATGTATTGCTGATCGCAGAGCATGATGCAGGGGTTGTTAAGAAAACAAGTCTCAAAGCGCTCACTGCGGCCAAGGTGATTGCTACCAAGCAGGGCGGCAACGTGACGGTGCTTGTTTACGGTGCAGGGGCACCCGCGGCTGCCGAAATCTTGAAAACATTTGGCGTCAGTACGGTATATACGGTGCAGGGCGAGGTGTTTGATCATCCTGTTGCCGAAGCACTCCTTGCTGCAACGATTGAAGCGCAAAAAGCTTCAGGTGCAACGTTTGTATTGGCAGCGTCGTCATCGACATCCAAAGACTTTTTACCACGAGTGGCCGCACGCCTTAATGCAGGCATGGCAAGCGATGTGATGGCGATCATTGATGCCAAAACATTCAAGCGTCCCATGTGGGCAGGTAATATTACCGCAACGGTTGAATTGACCACGGCGCTCAAAGTCGCGACAGTGCGTGCGACTGAATTTGAAACCGCGTCGGAAGGCGGCGGTACAGGCACCGTGCAGGCTCTCAGTGTCCCTATCGATTCGGGGAGCTTGAAGAGCCGCTTTGTAAAGCGCGTCGAAGTGAAAAGTACCAGACCGGATGTCACCAGCGCAGCGCGTGTTGTGAGCGGTGGTCGTGGTGTTAAAAGCGCTGAAGGTTTTAAAATTATCGAAAATCTGGCGGATGCTCTCGGTGCGGGCGTGGGTGCCAGCCGTGCGGTATGCGATGCAGGTTGGGTACCCAACGATTTGCAAATTGGTCAAACCGGTAAAGTGGTTGCGCCTGATTTGTATATTGCCGTGGGTATCAGCGGCGCCATTCAGCATATTGCAGGGATGAAGGGTTCCAAAGTGATCGTGGCCATCAACAAAGATCCCGAAGCCCCAATTTTCCAAGTGGCGGATTACGGTCTTGTGGCTGATTTATTTGTCGCAGTGCCGCAGTTTATCGAAGCGATCCGTTCGTAATTTCTTTTTTCTTACTTGTCGTCCGAAAAACACAATCCCAAAATCCTGTGGTGATCCCATAATCGCATTTGCCGGTGCCCGAATGGTGGCGTCGATGACGCTGTGTTCTGCGCGAAAAGAATGGGATATGTTGTGGCACATGGGTCGCCATGTGGATCCATTCGTAACAGAGATATCCCAGCGAAAATCCCGAAATGAGTGCGAAGCAATTGCTCGCGTCCTTTGTGGCGATCCAAGCGATGGTGGTAAACAGTGCCATGGTGGTCGCTGAAAATCGATATTCGAAGACCAGCTCGCTGACTTGAGTCGGATGGCGATGATGGTAGCGATGGTCATCGATATCCCATCGTGGATCTGGATGATGTCCTAAAAATCGATGGACGCAGTATTCGACGAAAGTCCAGAGTACAAATCCTAATCCCCAGAGCCCCATTAATACTGCAGAAGTTCCATTGTGATTGTATGCAAAAACAAGGCTCCCCGCAGATAGCAGGCCAAAGAGAAGCGTTGGAAGCCAAAGCGTGCGGGTCGTGCTCATCTTAGCCGACATACCCACGAATGTGCGTGTTGGGATGCTTTCCCCTTGACCTCGGATGTGTGTGAGGTAAAACATGGCTCTCTCTCGGGCGCTTAACTCAGCGGTAGAGTGCCACCTTCACACGGTGGAAGTCAGAGGTTCAAGTCCTCTAGCGCCCACCATAAAAACCTAACAAAATTAGATGCTTGAAGAATCCGGCCCATCCCCGTGAGCTGCGTTTTCCGTCGGGGAGTATCCTGAGGGAGTATCCTACGATCCCTTTTTTGACGGATCGGATTGCTTGACGAGGGTCTCCATCGCCCATGCTGCGGCTTGGCGATCTTTGGATCCAACGGTTGCATAAATGCCTTGGGCTTTTTCCGTGCGCCATCCTGCAACTGCACGGCGTACCATTTGTTCCACACCAGCCTCGCGTAAAAGATCTTCAAAAGTTCGACGCAAAGAGTGGGGCGAAATTCGTTGAAGCCCCGCATCTTCACACACGATGGCAATGGCCTTAAGCAACGTGGACTTGGCCCGAAACCATCGGATTTCTGTGGTTGCTCCCCGTGCTAAAGCGCCTTTGGATTGTGCTTCCACCGCAGGAAAAATCAGACCCGAGGGGCGCCCTGGATGCTGTGTGGCATCGAGCCATGTTTTTTGCTGCGCGATGAGCTCAATCAAAGGCTGAGGCATGGCAACACGCCGAGGGTCATCGGTCTTGGTTGATTTCACTTGGCCCCGCCATACCGAACGCTGGATATGGATTTCATGCTCTTTGATATCTTCAAAGCGCAACGCCAGGGCTTCGCCTGTTCGCATGCCCGTCCAAGCAATCAATAGCAAATGCCGCCGCACATCTTCTGGGACTCTCGTATAATCTTCGAGACTGCATATCTCGATAAATTTGCTAAATTCTTTAGGCGTCAACGAACGTCCACGCACGCCGGTTGTTCGTTTTTCCGGCAAACTGGGCACATCACGGGCTGTATTGCGCGGGATAAGGCCATCACGCACTGCACGCTCCATGATCAAGCGAAATGTCCGAAACCATGTGTTGATGGTTTGCGGTGCGTACTTTTTCAAAAGCTCCATTTGCCATTGTTCTATCGCTTCGACATCCACTTGATCGATCCACCAATCCCCAAATTTAAGGTTCATGTGAGCCAATTCGAGCAAATAACGTGTTTGCGTAGACGGGGAGAGGCGGCGCAATGTTTTATGCTTCTTCATCCAACGCACGGCGAAGTCTCGAAATTTCATCCTTGAGTCGCACGGGATTGCAGTGAGTTCTTGTGTCTTCTTCGCCCGCAGCTGAAGTTGTAGACTCAGTGCTTCTTCCACTGTGCCTTCCAGCATGCATTCCTTTTTTCGTTTTTTGCCTGTTCGTTGGTCTACCCATTGCAGACGGATAAGAAACCGCCCAGGGCCGATCTTGCTGATCCCCTGATACTTCGTGCGTTGGCCCTTTGGGATGGCTCTGGGCATGACGTTCCTCCACATCTTTTTGGCTATTTTCAACCGATTTTTCTTCTGCTGAAATACGAACACACCGATCCAATTGGGTTCGGCTGATCCGTGTTAAGCTTCCAACAGAACCATTTGGGATTATTTTTCGTTCACGGATCAGTTTGTAGATCAAAGAGGTTGTAACGCTTAAGTATGTAGCTGCCTGCTTCGCGTTGAACCAATGCAAGTGCCACAATGGTATTTCTTGTTTTGTGTTTTCCTCATCACTCATTGATTCATCCTTGTGCCGAAAAAGTTCATTGTTCGCGTGGTGGATTTGCACTGTTGAGATGTGCATTGCCGTCGTAGTACTCGGCACGATTGGTACCGCCGATGGCGATGGTATTAATACCGCCAATGCGAACTTTGTGACCGCCCATGCCGATGTTGTCGGTGCCATTGATTCCGATAAGTTCGCCACCTATGGCGATGGAGTAGGGGCCATCAATGCGGTTGTAACGACCGCCGAGAGAGGCACCATCATCTTCTGTGCAGTGGATTTCTGTGCCGCCGATGATTGCGCAGCGCTTGCCTGTCGAATCATTTTTAGATCCCCCAATAAGTACACTGCCTTCGCCAGAAAACTCACTGAATCCATCAAAACCACTGGCTACGCGACTTTCTGAACCGCCAACAATAGCTGCATAGGCTGAGTACACAACATGCTCACGTCCAGACATGAATGTACTGTGAGCATTGTAGGCATGCCCGCGACCGAGAATAATATTGTGAGAACCTGTTCGTAATCCTGGTGTTGAACCAAGCCCATCGTTGGTGGGTACTTCGTTGTAGCCGATGATGAGATTTCCTTTGCCATTGGTTTCGCCGTCGGTGGTTCCGCTGCCACTTTGGATCTGAATGTTCCCACCATCCACGATCAGATCTCCAGCAAGGGTGACTTGTTCTTTGTGCGTATCCACCTTGATGAGGGTCGTTAGAGTGTGCACTGTGATTTCCAACTCGCGTACCCGCTGTTCAAGATCTGAAATGCGATCTTCGGCGCTCAATTGTTCCAAATTAGGATTGGTGTGCACCGATTCATTTCCGCATGCCGAAATGATCAATATGCTGAACCATAAAAGAGATTTCATGTTCTCCCCCTGAACCATGTGATGAATTTAAGTGCATTTTGTGGTGGATTGGGTGCCTCAATGCGAACGTCGTGAATATTTTCTGATGTGATAAGGGCTTCAAGTGTGGCTTTGGGGACGGTGACCGACAATCCATCCATATAACGGTGCAATAGAAAGTCGTTGGCATACCAGGTATTGACGATACGCTTCAGATTGCGTGCGGCAACGGTTTCAATGTGTGGCCCGCTTTGGTTGGACCCTGGATGTCCGTAGTTGTTTCCCCAAGCAAATACATTGCCGTTGATGAATAGCTGTGGGTTTTTGAGGACGGTGATCAGCCGATACTTTTTTGATGGGTTCAAAGGAAAAAAGCCATCGGCATCGGGAATAATCGGTGTGCCTTGAAAATCAGTGATTTCGTAGGCCACTTGAATGTGGGTGGGATCATAAGCAACTTCCCATTGGCGCGCTTCGGGGACAACACCACTCAAACAATAATTAGAATCAAATACCCCGACCTGTACAGGCCCGCATGATTGCACTTTCCCTATTTGATAACCGGTATTGCCGTCGGGACATTGACCCTCAAAAG
>SYDY01000066.1 GCA_005801425.1 Bdellovibrionales bacterium
ATTAACTTCCAGGGACATCTTCTTTTTGTAAGCGAGACTCTCATAGGAGAACACATAGGGCTCATCGAGGAAGAGAAGGACGGATTGTGGAGTATATACTTTAGGGCCTTAAGAATTGGTGCTATTGACGCGAGACGTTGCTAAATTGTTAACTAATTTTGTCACCAATGTAGCGAACAAAAAGTGTTACCTATGTTGGCGAACGTACACACGAACCGCCCCTACAAGATAAGACCGGCTCAATCCAAGTTTATTAGGAAGACGAGGATGACGTTTTTAGATGGTTTTTTTTTCACGCGGCCGGGCTGCTGGCACTCTTGCCATCGTTCATACCAGCCACTTTGGCTTCTGTCGCCAATTCTTTGGCCCACCATACGGGGATGGTTTTGCGATCCATGGTTCCCATCAAACGATCCCAAAGCGTGAATACCGCTGCGAAGTTGCAGTTCTTAAGCCCAAACGAGTGGTGGACATTGTGATCTTTGGGACCAAAGAACAGCCAGTTCCCGTTCCACTTCAGAGTAGAATGCAACAGAGTGGCCCAGATCAGAAGGCCCATATTCAACGCGTATACGGTCCAGATGTGAAAGGGCATCATAAAAAGAGGAACGACATAGGGCAAAATCCCCGATAGAATCGTTTCAAAGGGATCGACAGCAATGCCCGACCAGGCCACCGGCGGGCGGCATGAGTGATGACGAAAATGGGAGTTGCGGTAAATGGTGGTCCAGTGCAATGCCCGATGCGTCACGTAAAACACAAGGTCCCAGAGAAGCACATAGACCGGAACACTCAACGCCCAGTAAGCCCACCCCATTTGTGCAATGTTGCTATAAACAAAACTCACGCCGAGATACTCATGTGCCATCGCGTATCCCTGCAAAAGGGGTGTCCCAAAGAGTAAGGATGTCACACCGAGCTTCACGTCGTGCGACATGACATCGCGGTTTACCTTGCGAGCAAAAACGCGGCTCACCACCGATGCCGACACGAAGTAGAAGCTCACCGCGATCGAACAGCTGATAACACACCGGATCAGAAATTCTTGCAGCATTGCGGCACTCCCAAGGCAACGAAATTTAGCACGGGACAATGCACACAAGGTTGGCCGTCACACAAGCCTATGCCTACCAATCCACATCCTCAGGACCCAATTCTTTTTCTTCGGCTTTTTCGCCATTGTGCCGCACCATCACAGGACGATCATTAAGGCGAGTCATCAAGCACACCGGACGTCGCCAAATGGCCGCCAAATGTTCAAGCGTATCGTTCATGTAATCAGAACGCAGATCCTCGCCTTCATGACGATGACGCAACAACAGCTCGCCTTTGTTGTCATGGTTGGCGTCGATCACCGCAATAAACGGCTGACCAAAATTGGTAAGTTGAAACAAAAGTTTTCGTTTCACTTTCTTAAATTCGTGGGTCAGGATCTCCCACGAATGGCTCTTTTGGTTGAAGTCATACACAAACAGTTTCTGTGCAAGCGCAAAGTCCACCGTTAAAAATTCATCAATAAACGTCACATCGTTGTAGTGGCGCCGTACTTCAAAAATTTTTTCACGGCCTAAACCTAATTTTTTATCCCATTCACGACGTTCAGCGCGATTGTCACATGCTTCCCAATCAAGACCAAATCGTCCTTTATTCCATCGATCTTCAATATCTCGGAAGAGCTCTAGACCCAGCTTGTAGGGATTAATCGACCCGGGTTGAACGCCCATGGTTCCCGAGTGAACACACGCATAGTCAATCACTTCTGAATCATTTAACGCTTTTTGTGTCAAAATCGTGGTGTGCCAAAACGTGGCCCACCCTTCATTCATGATTTTTGTTTGGCCTTGCGGTGAAAAATAATACGCCTCTTCACGCAGCATCGCCAAAACATCCCGCTGCCAATCTTCAAGCGGTGCATTTTCAATTAGAAAGAGCATAACATCAAATTCAGGATGTTCGGGAACACGCTTACGCTTCTCACGCTCATCTTCAATTTTTTGTTTCTGCTCTGCGATATAGGCCTTCGGATTGATATAACCCCGCATATATTCACGCTCGACACGGAAACGTGGCACCGATTCATCACTGGACAATTCTGCAACCTCAGTACCAGGTGCATCACGGCGACGAATGTACAATGACTGCCGGTCAATCAGATTTTCAATCGACAAACATCGATCGATAAAGGTTTCAACGACTTCATGACTGTATTTATCAATATAACGACGGATCTTGGTGCCATGATTGGCCATGACATCCATCATTTTTCGATTGGTATTGGTGAAAGCAAAATTATTTTTAAAAAAATCAACGTGGCCATACACATGGGCCATCACCAATTTTTGGTCCAAATCCGTATTGGACGACATCAAGTAGGCGTAGGAAGGATCGTTGTTGATCACGAGTTCGTAAATTTTAGACAACCCAAAAGCATAGCCTTTTGACAAACGCTCATATTCCATTCCCCATTTCCAGTGGGGGTAACGCGTCGGGAAACCGCCGTAACTTGCGATCATATTCATTTCGTCAAACGTCACGGATTCAAAAATGACATCGAAAAAATCCAAGCCATAACCGCGGGCAAAACCCTCGATCATACCACGCAGACGTTCCAAATGGACTGGGATCGGCATAGGACCAATGTAACGAAAAATCTCAAGACAACCAAGAAAATCCCAGGGCGAGTAAAATCATGATCTGCTGGTTGCTATAGGTACCATTGGCCGTTTGCCACACTTCGGTCGGCGGATTTTCTGCGTAATTGCTCACGCGAACATCCGTGTCGGTGACTTTTTTGGAAAACCAGTAGGCGTAAGAAACAGCGGCATCAAACCACATATGCTTCCAAAAATCCCATCGAACCCCCATACCTACCCCAAGTTTTGGTAAATCAAACGTCGCCGCACTCAGATAATTGTTACGCGCAGCCGATGTTTCGTAAAAGATGCCGCCACGCAAACGTACAACGCCAGGAAGGACATCGTAGCGTCCTCCCAGACGCAAACTCCATGCATCTTGTAAATTGTATTTCAAATAGATCGGTTGAAGAGGACCATCAATCGTGCCCTCCAGGGTTGTATGAAGAACAATATTATCCGAACTAAAATGAACGCCCTTCATGCGGCTCCAATTTTCCCACACCCACGCAAGTTCCACATCAAAACGATTCTGTGGATCGATGTACATCGCCGATGCACGCACCACATGGGGCATCGAAAATTTAACACGCGCATGATCGCCCGTATTCGATAGCACCGGTGACAAGGACGATTGTGGCGTTAATGTAGCCGTACCCGTGGCGTTCACATCGTAGCCTAATTGAAAGACACCCGAAACACGAAGCCACTTCACGGGTGCGGCGCTCAATGAAAAAATACCCGATGGACTTACTGTATCGATGGCATCCAGCGATGTTTCAATATCGTAACGCGGATCGCCGGGACCCGTGAGTCCAAAGCCACCATGCAAACGAAGTTTGGTGTCCACTTTGTTGGTTGCAAGCATCCCGCTGATGCCCATGCGCAATCCCCACCAAGGCAATGCATAGGCCGCAGACAACACATAATTGATCTGCAACGGTTTAAATGTAATTTCATTGTAACGCTGCGAGCCTTTTGCATCCCACTCGCGATACACCTGCAAAGGTCCGTACACCGCTGCGCCCACCGCAAAACCATTTTTTGTCGCGTAGCTTGCTGCGAACCCTGGACTTGGGATGTAAGGCTGCCATGTGTTGCTGCTACTTTGTGAAATTTGATTGCCATTAAGAGGCGCAGAATTTTCTTCTGCCGTGTAACTGCGCAAATCAAACACATTGTTGGTATCGATCATCATCTGAAAACCAGGCTTGGTCAGCATGGCCGATGGATTGATGTACACAGCCGTTGGGTCGTCAGGACTTGCAATATTTGCGCCTCCCCGCCCCAATGTGCTCGCACCACGTTCAAGATTCCAGAACCCAGCAGCATGGGCCGAAATACCCCACAGCATGCACAACAAACCAGCAACGCATTGTCGCAATATCATCATACGGGCCCCCCCGGTGGGAGGATGTCAAAAGCGAGGAGAAATGTCCCGTATAAATTTTAAAAACTGACCTTACGCAAGGGGTTGGTTTGTCACGCTGTGCTCCTCTGCCTCGCCATCCGTGTGCAGGTTCCTCCCGCCTTCCACAAAAGCCATGTGACGCGCACGGTTGTTTGTATTACTTGAATCGTTGTGACGCGATCAAAAAAATACAAT
>SYDY01000067.1 GCA_005801425.1 Bdellovibrionales bacterium
ATGGCGATGCCGACTTGGGCTTGTGCGAGCGCCGGTGCATCGTTGATGCCATCGCCCGCCATGGCAACGATATTCCCCTGGGATTGCAATTGCTTGATGATGCTTGCTTTTTGTTCGGGGAAAATTTCAGCCATGACGTCGCCGATGCCAAGTATTTTTGCAACGGCGTTGGCTGTTGTTTGGCTATCGCCGGTGATCATGACAATGCGAAGGCCATCGTGTCGCAGCATGCGAAGGGCATTTAATGTGCTTTCTTTGATGGGATCTGCGACGCCAAGAAGTCCCGCCAATTTTCCGTCGATGGCGCAAAACATCACGGTTTGCCCATCGGCGCGGAGCTCCTCTGCATGTTTTGTAAGATGCGAATCGTCGATGCCCATGCTTTTCATGAGCGCCTGATTTCCAAGTGCGACATCATGGCTCTCGACCCGTCCCTTCACACCTTGGCCGGTCACGGAATCAAAAACTTCGGATTTACTTAATCCAATACCGCGTTCTTTAGCGCCCTTTATGATGGCTGTCGCAAGTGGGTGTTCGCTGGCACGCTCAAGTGAAGCGGCAAGATACAACAGGGTGGTTTCATCAATATGTTCTTCGGCAACGATGCTGACGAGTTTGGGTTTTCCTTCCGTGAGTGTCCCTGTTTTATCAATGACAAGGGTGTCCACCTTGCGCATCATTTCGATGGCTTCGGCGTTTTTAAAAAGCACACCTTTTGTGGCGCCCTTGCCTGTGGCAACCATGATCGACATCGGTGTTGCAAGTCCGAGGGCACACGGGCAGGCGATAATAAGAACGGCGATGGCATTGACCAATGCGTGCACCATGCGAGGTTCAGGTCCAAGCAATGCCCACACAACAAACGTTCCGATCGCAATCAGAATAACAATGGGAACAAAATAACCGGCCACGCTATCAGCAAGTTTTTGTATCGGCGCACGTGTTCGCTGTGCTTCGGCGACCATGGCAACGATTCGTGCAAGCAATGTTTCTGAACCAATTTTTTCGGCACGTATGATCAAACTTCCCGTGCCATTCATGGTTGCCCCGATCACGCTTTCACCGGATTGCTTGTGAATTGGCATGGGCTCACCGGTGACCATAGACTCGTCGATGTGACTTGCGCCTTCAATGATAGATCCATCAACCGGTATCTTCTCTCCCGGTCGTACGCGCAGGGGATCACCAACCACGACCACGTCCAACGAGACATCTTCTTCGTTGCCATCATCTTTGATCCTGCGTGCGGTTTTCGCTGCCAATCCGAGAAGCTTTTGGATCGCCGTGCTGGTGGCCTGACGTGCATTGAGTTCGAGCACTTGTCCAAGAAGAATGAGGGTGACAATCACCCCGCCGGATTCAAAATAAACAGGCACTTTCCCACCCATGTCTTGAAAGGACGCAGGAAACAGATCGGGCAGGAGACTCGCGACAAGGCTGTAAACATAGGTAACGGACACGCCAAGTCCGATCAGTGTAAACATGTTGAGATGTTTGTTTTTCAGCGACTGAATGGCGCGCACATAGAAAGGCCAAGCCGCCCATGTGCAAATGGGTGTGGCGAGAATTAGTTCGAGCATCGTGCGTGTGGGCATGGAGAGTATGCGAGAAATGGGATGCCCGGGAAGCATATCTCCCATGGAAATCACAAACAGTGGAATGCATAGAAGGGTTGAAAACCAGAACCGACGTTTCATGTCATGGAGCTCAGCATTCTCCTCGCCATCATTTGTCGATGAAATGATGGGTTCGAGCGCCATACCACACAAAGGGCAGGACCCGGGTCCGTTTTGAATGATTTCTGGATGCATGGGGCAGGTGTACATTGAGGCTCCATTTCATGCGCTCAATGAACATCCGGCGCCGGAGATGGGTTTATATCAGCTGTTGCAGAAGACGAAAACAATCGTGTCAGGAATCCGGATGCCAGCGTATAGGACAATGCAAATAAAATAAGTCCGCCAAAGAGTTCTTCTGGAAGTTGAAAGCGTTCTTGAAGAATGTCGGCAATAACGATGGTAAACACAAGGGTGGGTGTCATGGCACTTCCAATGCGCAAGCCATTTTCCCAAGGCTCACAAAGTCGATGGCGTCGATAGATCGCCACAGAAAGAATTCTTAACGGAATGACAATGATAAACGAAGCAAAAGCAATTTTGAAGGAGCCAAGCGCGCTACACGCCGACGGCCAACCATAAACGATTCCTTGCAAAGATGCTGATGCATGCGATGCGAGCCATAACTTGCACCACTCTCTTCAAAGAGCTGTTCAATACGTTCACCTAATTGGGCATCGTAGCACATACGAACCGTCGGTTTCCGCCACTTCCATGCCCAATAACCCGCACGGGTGACACGCATGGCACGGCAGTAAATACGAAGCGGGATTTCAATACTTAAAGCCCTCTCTGCATCGATAAATGCGAATCTCATCGATTTTCCTTGGCAAAGAAGGCCGTCGCTTTTTTTAGTACTTCGTGCTCCATACGAAGTTCCCGATTTTCACGTTCAAGATCAGAAATGCGCTTGAGATGATCTTGTTCTTCCAAGGGACGAGCATGAAAGTCGGTCGCAACCCATCCCGCAAGCGTTTTCGGACTCACCCCGTGGCGTGTCGCGAGAGCGGGGGTCAGTTTTGTACATCGCCATACATCTGGAAAAGTGAATACCTTGCACCATCTTCGTTAATGTTTGTGGCGATGATGCACATCGGGAACGTGTGCATGGGCATGGGTGATTTGCTCATGCCGATGCGGGTGACTGTGGGGCTCGCCGGGCGGATCGTTTTTCTGGTGCTCATGTTGATGGTGCATGTCATGAGCATGAAGGTGGTCGTGGTATAATGCGTCGTGGGTATGCAGGTGATGATGATTTTCTCGAAGAAGAAGAAATGCACCCGCACCCATCACGCCCATGGCAATGATGTCGCGCCATTGCAAGGGCTCATGCAGAAGCATGATTGAAAACAATGCGCCTACAAACGGGGCCATTGAAAAATAAGCGGCCTCACGAACTGCACCCACCAGACGGAGCGCAAAAGTATCGAGAACAACACTTAACCCGTAGCTGAAGCTGCCTATGATGAGAGCCCATGCGATGAACTGAAAAGAGGGGATTTCGAAATTGCTGATGAATAGGCCCAGCAATGTGTTGAAGATCCCTGCGATGAGCGTTTTGGCGCGCACAATGGCAAATGGATCTTTGACGGAAAGTTTCTGTGTTAAATTGTTGTCCAAGGCCCAAGCAAGGCATGCCGCGGCCAAAAGAATAAAGCCCAATGTGTTGGTGTTAAGTGCACCTTGTTTGTACTTGAGGACCACACTTCCAGCCAGGATTAAACATGTGGCCAGGGAAGCCCGCCATCCCAAATGTTCACGGAATAAAACAGACGCGACAATCACCGTAAAAGGCGCTTCCAGGTTGAGCATCAAAGAACCGGTAAGTGCTGTTACCCGATCAAGGCCAAAGAGCATACACAACGGCGCAATCACACCACCTAAAAAGATCATGCAGCCAAGCACACTGATATCATTCCGGTTAAGTTTGGCTTCGTGTGTCGGCGGTGTGAATGCCCAGTGAAGCCAAAGACCGACGGCAGCACCCAAATAGAGCAATCCGGAAAGAAGAACAGGATGAATGTCCTTCAGTAGCATTTTTGACAAAGGCGTCGAGAGGCCAAAAAGCGTTGCAGCGGCGAGACCAAACAAGGCTCCTCGAACACTATCTGAGTGGTGATCAATAATTTTCATTGAAGCGTGTTTTATTCTTTTATATGGCCGATTGGTCACTGAATGCGATATCACCCGTGTCAATTTTTTTTGTCGTTTTTAGGTATGCTTGCCAGTTGCCATTGAGAGGTGGCGTTGACGCGTATGGTGATGGTTACTTGCTGTTCTTGGGTACCTTTTTGCAGAATGATGCGTGTTTTGACTTCCGAGTTGCTGGCATAGGGACGCAAATGCGTAGGTTCTGCGATGAGCACGAAAGTTTCGTGGGATGACATGGACTTGAGGGTAGAGCCAGGATCAGGGGTGCCGGGCGCTGCATTTTGATAGGTACGCACAATATCCTGCGCAAGTTTTTGAACATCGGTGATTTCTGTGAGAGACTCGGCACGCACTTGAACGCAAGATAAAGGAGATGCGCCATTGTAACAGGGTACGCGATCTGTGAAGGTTATCAAACCCGTGCTTGGAATTTTTCGAGTTGATCCAAACATGTCAACAGATGTTTCGTCGGTAAACGATTGGGGTTGATCACGGTGGAATACCTTCCCATCCCAAAGTTTGATGGAATTTTCCCACGTGGACTTCATCATGGATATGATCATCTGATTCAAATTCATTGTCTTCAAGGCTTGTTGAACGGCCTGACGTTCTTGAGCGGATAGGTTTGAAGGGCGGGCGGCCATCAATGAGTCTTCGAGATCAGATCCCCTATGCGCTTTGTAATCGCCTGATCTGGAGACCACGAGATAGGACGTGTTCCCTTGGAAGGCCTTTTCCAGGATCGTGGCAAGGAACGGATTTTTTTGATTTCTCAAAGTAAATTTGTCGACGCGCCATGCAATCAATAAGTCGTTACCTTCGGCGTTTACCGTTCCTTTGAATTGAATGTCCTGGTTTTGGGTTATGCCATCGGGGGTGGTGGTGGTCATGCTCAACGTTGTTTGGTACTGATCACCCACTTGCCAGCCAAATTGCATGGTCACCTGATCATTCAAAGGATCCGAAGGCAAGGGATCCTGTTTTCCCCAAGCCAATGAAACAACGTTGCTTGGCGATTGTGGATTGAATGCTGCGTGGATCACAAATGGTTTTGCAGGATTGAATGTTTTGTCTGCGCAATACATGCTCCACTGCGCTGTGCCTCCTCGGCGTCTGAGCTCGTGCCATAAGCCTGGTGTGTTACTGGACGTGGCGGCTTGCAAACCTTTGAGGATGATATTTTTTCGTTCCTCGGCTTCCGAAAATCTTACCGTCATGCTGCCAAAACGGTTTTGAAGATCGTTTTTAATATTTTCTGTGCGTTGGGATATTTGCTCTCTTCGACGTTCAAGCTTGCGTTCTCGATGTGCGAGGGAAGCGTCTGCCGCTTCGAGTTGCTGCCTTTGTTGTTGCGTAGGACTTATCGCCAGAATTTTAGCCTTTTTCGCTATCAGCTGATCGCGTTCTATACCCAACTGACGTTGCTGGGACACAAAAGATGCCGTTTCTTTTTTCAAAGGATCCATCGATTCGGTTTGAAATTTCTCCACGGCTATTTCCAGCTGAAACATTTATAACACAAACATAAGCCCACACTATTTTGCTCCCATGGGCCTGAAAGGGTCAGTGTTTGGCATGTAAGAAAGATGCGCAAAAACCCCACATAAAGCGAAAAAACCCAATGATTTCAAGCTATTCGGCGTCACTCGGTTTGTCTTTATCGGACATATTCGCCTTGCCAAGGTTGAAGTCGCGAGTTCGAATC
>SYDY01000068.1 GCA_005801425.1 Bdellovibrionales bacterium
CGAATGTGGCATCGCCGCATTCGGACATGGCGCGCATGGCATGCTGTGTGTTTTGAGCGAGCTCGTCGTGGCTTTTTCCCCATACAACGCACTGGACGGAAACATCGCAAAGTACATCACCTCCTGCAAGTGCACTTAAAAGCTCGTTGGTGTCTTGTTGTTGACGTATGACTTCATGATCGGGTGCTTGTGAATGTTTGTTTGCGCCTCGCACTCGGGCCAATACATGATCCCACTCAACGCCAAGCCGACGTGCTGCGTGCACACGTTTTTTGGCTTCCGCGTCATCAATGCGCCGCAATGAAATGCAAAGAAGCGATGAAAAAGGCAGATTTTGGAGTGCTGTGATAATTCCGGGCCAAACTACGGTAGGCGTGCGGTGCATACTTAGAACACGTACAAGTCGGTTTCCCGTTTCAAAGTGTCCAGAAGATGTACGTACGGTGTAATCGAGAATTTGACTACGAAGTGATAATTCCGAAAGAATTTTCCTCCGCATGGGCGGTGTGGTGAGCCAAGGTTGTGCCAATCGTTGCAAACGATATGCCGCATCGTCTTCCCTATGAAGTTTGATACAATCGACACCCGAAGCCGAGAGGGCACTGATGAATGAGTTTGTGCGTTCATTAAGGTCGATATGCATGCTCGTGTGAAGCTCGTGGGCTTTGCGTGAAATTTCATCGTGACTGCGAATAATCGCGCGACGTGTGATGGGCACATTGGGGCGATTCTTTTTGCCGCTCACAGCAAGGGTGATTTCTGTTCTCCCAAGATGTGGATTGGCGGTCATGTTTTTTCTACTTGCATCGGCCAATTGGCTTCCGGGCGTGTTGTTGGATGTTGCGATCAAACGGATGTCATTGGCTTGTACGGGCATGCGGTGACTGTAAATGCGAAGGGTTGTTTCAGCGGGGCAACGTGCAAGTGCACGTGCAAGCCTGTGGCTGAATAGCGATTGCATATCAGAAGGGGCGCAGTGAAGATCGATCCCTGTGAGGCTCATGAGTGCAGTGGCGCGCAGATCAAAACCGATCAGCGTGCCGTTTTCTATGAGCGTCCATAGAGGACAATCGTCGTAATTTTTCACGGTGTTCTCTTGGGATAGGTGAAGCCCGCTTCAATGGGAAAGCATGTCCGTACTTGGGGGCGCGTGAGAAAATGAAACAACGCGCGTGTATGGCCGGGCAAATGACCCAGTTTCCCGATGCGAAGGGAGACCCCCGTGGTGGCAGTGATGAGGAGGGCTAAGGGGAGACTCCCCGCCACCACGGAGGCCAAATAAAAACCAGGGGCAAGCAGAATGATATCCAGCGCCTCAAATCCGAAGAGCTCGCTTTTGAGCTTCAGTCCGCGTTGGCAGGCCTTAATATCGTTCATGTTTCCCCCCGGAAATGTTACGAATGGCGTTTATCGAACAAACATCCCCACGATTTGCTCTGCATTGGCCACACCGATGCCCGCCGCAAGAATTCCCAGTGCCATGCCCATGTTGCCTACGCGCCCAATGATGGCGAGCAGTGACCAAATAAAGCCTGTGATGGCGAGCACCGAACCCAACGCCACAAGCTCCGCATTGATGCCGCGTATTTTGTCGGTGACGCTTGAAAGCCCACCGGTGCTTTGCGCGTGGGCGTCCAATGAGATGAGCATGAATGCTGCAACAAGGCTTATCTGCTTCATGATTTGTCTTCCTCCTCTTTTGGTGCGGCTTCACGAATGTGCAACCGACCATCCACAGGCAAGCAGTCCAGGATCACGCTCAGCGAATTGTCTTTGTTTACGAACGCCGCACCAATGCGCGTCCAGTAACTTTCCTCGCCGCGATCTTTGATGCTGTAGACGCAGAGGGGTTTGGAGGGTGATGGAGGCATGGGTGGGCTCCTATTGATTTTGTTCGGGAGCTCTAATACAGAATCATTACATCGGATTCAAATGTTTTTTTTGTCCATCAAATAGAAGCAAGCCCATTGGCTATCGTTTACAATCTATGCAACAAAACATTTCGCATGAATAAACTCCCCCGATCCATCTGGGCCCTTGGTTTTGTGAGTCTATTGATGGACACATCTTCCGAAATTGTTCACGGACTGTTGCCCGTCTTTCTCGTGTCAGTTCTCGGTGCTAGCATGACATCGGTGGGTTTCCTTGAAGGGATGGGCGAGTCCATTGCGCTGATCGTCAAAGTTTTTTCGGGACCTATTAGCGATTGGATGGGAAAACGAAAACCACTCGTGGTTGTAGGCTATACCATGGGTGCCTTGAGCAAACCGCTTTTCGCCATGGCAGGCAGTATTTCCATGGTTCTGGGTGCACGACTCTTTGATCGTATCGGCAAAGGCATCCGTGGTGCTCCCAGAGATGCTATGGTAGCCGATCTTGCACCTCCGGCATTGCGAGGACGCGCTTTTGGTCTTCGACAATCGCTTGATACGGTAGGCGCATTCTTGGGGCCAAGCCTTGCCATCATATTGATGTGGATCACCCACAATAGCTATAGCATGGTTTTTTGGTTCGCCGTGATCCCTGGTATGCTTGCCGTCGTCGTTTTGTGGCTGGGTGTTCAAGAAAAGGAAGAACACGTATTGAGCATCGCTCGACGGATCCAATGGAACGACGTCAAAACATTTCCACCTTCTTTTTGGTTGGTCGTGGGTGTCGGCTCTCTTTTTCGATTGGCAGGCTTTAGCGAAGCTTTTTTGATTTTGCGCGCAACCGATATGGGGCTATCGCTTGCGCTTGCACCTTTGATCCTTATCCTCATGAATCTTGTTTATGCAGTATCTTCGTATCCTGCAGGCCATTGGTCGGATCGCATTCCACGCGAATGGCTTTTACTTTCCGGGCTACTTGTCTTGTGTCTCTCCGATCTTATGCTTGGACTGGGAAACAATCTTTCGAGCGTTTTTTTCGGCGTCATGCTTTGGGGGTTGCACCTGGGGTTAAC